>FR893376.1 GCA_000433315.1 Firmicutes bacterium CAG:345
ACATATCTATAGATTAATCTATATTCTTTGGTTATTACTTCTTTGATTCTTCCTTCTTCATAGAAATAGTATTCTTCTTTTCCATTTCCTTCTTTCTTTATTCTTTGTCCTTGGTCATCATATGTATATTTATACTCTTTTCCTCCAACTTCTACTTTTTCTAATCTTCTTCCTATATAGTTTAATTCTATGTTTTCTTCTTTATTATCTTTGGTTCTTATTATCTTTTTTGGATACAAACTTGTTCCATATTCTAATTTTATACTTTCTTCATTATTTCTTATTTCTTTTAAAAGGTTATCTTCGTATAAATATTGATAAAATTTATCTCCTCTTCTTTTTGTTAAGATATTTCCAAAATTGTCATATGAATAACTTTCATCTTTTAAACTATCACTTATTAATCTTCCATAATAGTCATAGCTGAATTTTCTTTCACCTAGTTTTATTATTCGATTACTATTATCGTATTCTATTTCATTACTTTGTTTTTCTTCGTTATTTTCTATCTCTTCTTTTATTATCTTATTGGTGTTTTCTTTATAATAATATTTCTTTTTTAATATTACTTTTTTATTATTATCTATTATTTCTTCTACTACTGGTCTTGAGACGATATCATTATAACTTGTTATATTATATTTTTTGGATTCTACATCTTTTGTTAAATCTATTTGTTCATCTATTATTTCTATATCGCTTAGAAGTCCATTAAATGTTTCTTCTTCATCTTTTCCAACATATAGTAGCTTTGTTGTTCTATTTGTTGGTGTCAATGATAAAAAGGCTTTATTTACTACATTTTCTCCTATCTTTATAAAGGCTCTTACATCTAATTCTTCTTCTAATGAAGAACCATGGCTAGTTATTGCTTCTACATATGTTACATATATCGTTGTTATTTCTTCGGCTTTTATTGTTGCAGTTGATATCAACTTATTCTCTTTATTTTTTTCGGCATACAAATATATTTGATTCTTCTTTTTAGCCAATGTCAAATATTTTTCTGTTTTACTTTTCTTTATTGAAAATATTACTTCTTCTTGTTCTTCTTCTACTGAAAATGGATAGATATTTAATTTTATTGTTTTACTTTTACTGTTATTTATTCTATATGCCAATGTATTTTTACTTCTGGCATCATACATCTTTTTATTTTCGTTATATTTAAATATTCTATTTTGTGACAGCTTAAAATTTGTTTCTTTTTCTTCAAATATATACGGATCTTCTATTTTTGTTATATTTGAAGCATTTATTATGTTTTGAACCAAGCTTCCATTTAAAGGAATATAGTATTTCGCACTACTATTTTTCTTTATATCGTATATTTCTTTTGAATATATTGTACTTATTCCTATTCCATCTTTATTTATTATTTTATCTTCTATCAAATAGCTTAAATGTCTTGCTATATCTTCTAAATCATTTTTGGTTGCTTCTTCTTGTTTTAATGCTAAAAGACTATATGTTCCTGTTATTACCAAATTTTTTAATTTTGTTTTTATATAGTCAATTTCTTTATACTGACCATTGAAGATAAAACTGCTTTTGTCTCCTAATGTCAATGTCAGATAATTAAATTTATCTGCTTTTCCTATTCTTCTACTTGTTACTGTCTTTCCATTTGTTATTACACTTAAATATCCATTACTTCCTTTTATACTTATTCCTTCTAATTCTACTAAGATATTTGTTCCATAAAATACAACAGCTGTTATTATCTTTTCTTTTTCTTCTATTTCATAGCTTAGCTTTGTTCCTTTAATACAATGGGTATTTATATTTTTGGTAGTAACATATATTCCCTTAGGAATTTTTATTTCTTCTTCATTTCTTAAATTTGCTAAATATCCATAACTAGAAGAATAATATCCCTGTTTGATAAAATCTTGCTCTATTGTTTTTATCTGTTCTTCGTAGATACTTATTCCTTCTTCACTTTCGACATCTAAATAATTTTTATTCTCTACATTACTTATTATCTTTCCTGTCAGATAATCTGTTTTATAGTTTATTTTTGATTTTTCTTCTGTTCCTTCTTTTAAACTTATACTGCTCAATAGATTTTCATTATCTTTTTCATATTCTATTTTGATTTTACTTACTTTATCTTCAACGGAACTCAAATCATATATCGAAGAATAATTATATTCATATTCATAATTTCCTTCATTTTTTATATTCTTTATTCTTCCATATTCATCATAGCTGAAACTTGTTTCACTTGTTCCTGTTTTGGTAGAAAGTACCTGATCATTTTCATCATA
>FR893377.1 GCA_000433315.1 Firmicutes bacterium CAG:345
CGGCATTCCCGCCTATTTCGCCAAGTATCTTTATCGAAAAATCTTTATCCGTTCTTAAAACGTTATCCGTTCTGTCGGTTGCAAGTCTGCCGCCGTCTATAAAAATTTTACAAGGTCGTTTCGCCTGCTTGGATACGTCGTTCGGGATATATGCGCCCTCGATGTCGGTAAGCTCGGAAAGTAACACCGTCGGCACGTCTACCGCATTTTTAAGCGCGTCCACAAACTTATACTTTTCTTTGGCAAGCAAGCATTTCGTCATAAATGCGGATGAATACCACTTGTTAAAATATGCGTTTTCGTCCGACGTATCGAACGAAAATACAACGCCGCTTTTGTTTATTATAACTTGCGTTCCGTCCTCTTTTCTGACTTGTTTTTCTTCTCCGACCTCGGGTATTTCAACTTCGACAACGCGTTCTTCGGCTTTTAGTCCCACTTTTGTCGGATTCGCTTCGATATAATCTTTAAGCCCGCTTATATCTATCGTTTTTCCTAAAAACCTTTCGATATCTTCGTAAAGAACAGACGAATCGAGAGAGGTATAAGGAAGCGAATAACTCACGTCGAATTTCCGCGTTACGGGGCTATAAAAAATATCTTTCGTCTTTACTTTTTCTTCGCCTGTGGGAATCGCGCCTTCACGGAACATTTTTCTGCCTTTCGCGGTAAGCGAAACGTCTTTTACTCTGATTTCCGAAAAATATTTCGGATTCATAAAATGCGACGGATCGTAATCGTAAGAGAGTATTTCGGTACCGATAAGATTTGATATTTCTTTTCCGAAAATATAGTGCAAATCTCTCGGAATACCGAATTTAAGAAGCACGTCGCATATTTTGTCTTCCGAACCCGCAGTCTTTTCGATTACGTCGAGCAGAATATATGCAACGCCCGACGCCTTCCTTACCTCGTTATATCGCACGTTTACTTTATAGACGAGTAGCGGAAACGGAATAGCCGTAGTGAATTTTAACAAACTTTTCTCTTCCATTTTACTCTCCTAAAATATCTTTAGCCGTAAGTATTCTTCCGCGGAAGTTTATCGTGTCGATAATTTCTCTGTATACGGGGAAGTTGATTTTATCGCGACTGTGATCGCCTTCGAGATCGGGAAGGTCGATTATGCCCGCTTCCGATAAAAACTTTTTCGAGCCGACAATAATCAAAAGTTTTCTCGCTCTTGATAAGGCAACGTTGATACGCTCGAATTTTTTGATAAATTCCGCATCATACCTCGCGCCGCTCGGATTTCTTACCATCGAAACGATAATGATATCCCTTTCATCGCCTTGGAAATCGTCAACGGTACTGATAACAAGTTTTTCGTCCGGTTTACCCGAAAAGCCCGTGAATTGATAGCCTTTACGTTTCTTTTTTATTAGTCCCGCCTGATCGCCATATGTACAAATAATACACGCGCTCGGTCTTTCGTCGATTTTCCTTGACGGATCAACGATAATTTTATGTTCGGAAACAAGCCCTTCGCCGCTTTGTCGAGTTCCTTTAATAGCGTTATCGCAACCTGCGCTTCCTGCTCGTTGATTTTGGACGTACTGCCTTCGAATGCGCTCGATTCTTTTTGGTCGCAATCCACAAAATATATGTGCCGTTTGGGATCGATAACGGTATTTCCGTTGATTTTTACGGTAAGATTATGCTCTTTTTCGTCATCTTGTTGTTTTTTACCTACAACAAGCCCTTTACCGTTACCGCCGTAGAAATGATTGAACACTTCCATAATGTGGCTGTGGCAACGGTATTGCTTATTAAGCATTACTCTGAAATCGCTCGGAACTTTCTCATACAGCGTTTTGAAGAAACATTCTTCATAGAGCTTTGTATATCCGTCGTTGATTTCCTTTGTGATTTTTTCTTCGTCGAGTCCGTCGAAATCATCTCCCCGCATATGCCGCAAATCATACATAGGCGGAAGTTGACGATGGTCGCCGACAAGAATAACCGTCTTGCCATATAAAATAGGTATCAGCAAATCGAGAAAAGACGACTTCGACACTTCGTCTACGATTACAACATCTATACCGTGCGTTCTGATATCTACCGATTCGATTCCGTATTTACCGAGTTCGGCAAGTTGCGACGGCGTAAATCTATCGCGGCTTGTGCAGGTAATACCGAATACGTTTGCCGAATTGTAAAGTTCTCTCGTATATGCGGCTCTGTCTTCCTCTAAAATATCTTCCTGCGATAAGTATTTTACAATATCCTTATACATCGGAATTTTTATCTTATTTTCAGCAGACGAAGCATTATACTCGGTTTCAAGCCTGTTCCACTCTTCATTGATTATATCGAACGCCGTTTCAAGATTGTCCGAATCGTATTCCCTGACAATTCCGAAATCTCTGAAAAATCTCGTAATCTTTTGTTTTAGTCCTGAACTTAATTCGCCGTATTCCTCAATTCCGGGATTTTCTCCGAGTTCTTCATATAAACGTTTTTTCTCGCTTATCTGGATTTTTAGCACGTTTATTTCATCGGATATAGCGTTTTCGTTGTCTATATCGCCATTGATTGCGGATTCGATTATATTTATCTGTGCGTTTACAATATCGGCAAGTTTTACCTTGAATTGCGCAAGTTCGGAAGGCA
>FR893378.1 GCA_000433315.1 Firmicutes bacterium CAG:345
TACTGTATCAAACTAACGCTTCTTTAATGGATATGATGACCAATATTGATACTTTGCATACCCTAAGTAATGAAACTTTGCATACCCCTATCTAAAAAGTGCATACCCTTAGAGCGAATTTGCATACCCTAAATTTCTACTTGAGATTCTATTAATAAAACTGAAGTGCTATAGATTATTTTTTTAAACGAAAAAAGCCTGTCAGATGTTACTCCAACAGGCATAAATTTTATTATTCAGTTTTATTTTTATCTTCTTCACCAGCATTTGCTACATCAGCTAAACCTTCACCAAAGAAAAAATATCTCTTAGCGTTAATACTAAGAGATATTATTCTTAATTAGCATATTTTATATATTTTTTTATAATTATCTATAAAGCACAACAAATTTAGGATTAGATAAATCCTTTTCTCTAATGAAGCAATCTACATAATCACCAATTTCGTAAAAAGCAAAATAATCAATAAAACGTCTTGATACAAATCTGATTCGGACTACTCTATTATCAAAGTTTTTTGATTCAATAGTACCATACATTATACTTCCTATGGATCTTTCTGTAATTTTAACAGTTATAATTTCTCCATCAGCGTTTTTAAAAGGCAAGAACCAGTATAAATATATGGCTATAGAAAATAGAAGACCAATAGCACTTATTACATCAAGTATTATAAAAATTATAATTCCTTCATTGAAATTTTCTTTGTTATTAACGTTTGATAAATCAATTGTTTTTAAGTACAATGTTATTCCTAGTAAAACAATAAAAATACTTAATTGCATAACTAAATATATTATTATCCTATGATAACCATACATCTTTTTAATGTTAAACTTTTCCATAATTAAATTCCATATTTATAATCAATATTACCTATAACCATACGACCACGATTGTTTGAATTTTGGACAAGATTAGTCCTTATAATAAATCTTACTTTCGTAGCCCCTGATGGATGATCATCTTTATGTCCATTATCAGTATACTCATTAGTTGATGCATATAAATTATAAATGACATCATTTTCTTCAAACAAAATTTCTTCATCAAATTCAACTTCATTTCATTTTTGTGGAATGTAATTATCAATATAAGACATACTTGATAATTTATCTTTCTGACTATTATTTGTTAATTTTAACAACCATTTGTTAACAATTCCATTTTCTTGTGAATGATTACCATATTCACTAATAGATAACAATGAATTAGAAGATAAAACACTTACTCCTAATATTGTTAACATTACTAACTTTTTTATTGTTTTTTTCATAAAATCTCCTATTGCTCAATGCTGTTAATTTCAACTAACCAAAGCGTAGTTGACAAATATTTTTATGTCAATATTAAAATTTAGTTTCCCTAATTTATAAAAAAAATTTGAAGAAAACGAAAAGCATGTTAGATGTTACTCTACTATCAATAATTTTTAATTTAGATTTTTATCATCGATATTTTGAGAACAACTATTAATAAAAGCCAGTATTAAAGAAGGAAAAGATATAATTTGAATTTTTTGCTCAAAATTATGATTGATAAACTAATTGTATTGTTCGATTAAATCATTTATTTCATAAAATTTCCTTGGTTCAATTCCATATTTTTAGTTAAATACCAAGCTGAATCATTTTAATTAGTGGAAATAAATGTATTATTAAGTAAGTGCGAAGATAGGTTGCAAAACTTTAGTGCCATAATTCGGAAATTACAATTAGATTAAACTTTGAAAACTATAAATTGTTTTGTAATTAAAGAGTTAGCAGTTTGTTATTAATTTCTAAAAATTTCAATTCAAAATAAGTAGAAATAATGTTGGCATTACTAATATTATTTATATTTAACTCGTACTCCAATTCAAAAAAAATTTGCTCGGTATCATTTGCTTTCTTTTTAAAGTTAGAACTTTATTCTTTCACTTATATTAATTAATTATTAATTTGTTATACATTAGCTGTTGTCAAAAAAACGACAAATTTGTTAATAAAAGAGATTAGAGTTTAAAACTCTATTTTTATCATTTTCTCATCTTCGTTAAAAGAAAAATTAAATTCAATTTCAGTACTTCTTATTTCATAAATAGAAACTATATTATTTTTATCCTTATACTATTGTCCGGCAATAAATTTTATTATTGTAAAATTAGGCGTAACAGAATAAATATGCTCAAAATAATTGAATGGTATATCAAACTCTATTGTATTATTAAAACTTTTCTAACAATATTTTTCTTGAAAATAGGAATATTCATCTGTGTAAAAAAGTTTAGAATCAACTTCTTCAATTAATTTATAGCCATTATATTCACTATAATTATTTTCATCATCTAATACATTATTATCATAATCTAAAAATAAACAAAAGGGTAATTCTTATTTTCATTAGGAATACCATCTATAACTCAATTATGCCCATAATTAATATTGACGTTGATAGGTTCATTATATTTAAATATGTTTTTATCCAAATAATACACGATTTCTATAGGTATTAGTTCAATATCATATTGATACCTTTTAGAAAATTTAGAAATAGTACTACAAGAAGATAGCGTTATTATAGAGACAAAGAATGCTAATAATATATTTTTTCTTTTCAAATATATCACTGCTTATAGTTTAGAATTTGATACATATCATCAAAAATTTACAAAGAGGTATATAAGCAGTTTTCAAAAAATACAAAACAAACATTTGATATTTTAGTTATTTTTTTGTTAAGAAAATTTTTTAAGTGCTATTTTATTTTTTAGCGAGGTAAATATCCATATTTATTAACCTCTTTTTTAATATAAAATTGGTATAATTTTGATATTTTTATGAAACTTTTACGATATATTTTTCATTGCAACAGATGAAAAGGTTATTTTACAAAATAAATTTTTATTTAATCAAAAAAGGTTTGAACAGCATCAGCTGCTGAAACAAACCTATACTTTTAATTTGGCAAAAAATAACAATGTTGATATAGTTGCGATCCCTTGCTAATTTTTGCAACCCTTAGAGTCAAAATGCGCCCCCTGTTTATTCATAAATTTAACTGAAGTGCTATTAATAAAGTAGACACTCTTAATGTTTATGTGTAAGCGTCAAAATTACCGTGTAAACATCATGCAAAACAAAATCCTGTAATTACATTATTTAGTAACTACAGGATTTTTTAATTTTATATAAACAGGAATTTTATTTGACCAAGGAAAGTAATTCATTAGCAATGTTTATTCTTTCTTTTTCATTTAATAAACCAAGAGTATCTAATAAATAAGTGTAAATGTCAAAAATTTTGTGGACTTAAAATAAATAAAATCTTCCAGTAAAATAAGAAAAGTGTAGTGAACCCCTCAAGTCTTTCCGATTGCTCATTCCAACTTTTGGGGTTCACTACAAAGCTGGAGGATTTTATTTATGGAAAGTAAATACGAAGAAATAGAAAAACGATATAGAGAAAGTGGATTAACATTAAAAGAATTCTATTTATCTAATAATATTAATTGGAATTAAAAAAACTAATCATGAAATAACACAATTAGTTTCTAATTAAATATACAAATAATTAAACTATTTTTAATAAATGACTTTGATTTGACTTGCATATTAAAACACTAGTTTTAATTACTTTCTTGTTATTTTTTATTTCTCTTTAATTTTTCTTTAATCGTTTTGAAACGATCAAACATAAATAAAATATAACCTAAAGCTACGAAGAAAACAACAAGTATAATAACCCATAATGTAACACCGCCAAGACCAAGACGTTCTACATTTAAAAAGAAATAAGGATATAAAGTACCACTATAAGAATTTCTTAAAATTAAAGCTCTTATTAAAATAAACGCTACATAAATCAAAGGAAGTATAGTTGATAAAAAAGGGTAATACCATTTAGCATTATTATGATTATTAAACAATATCCAATCTACTAGAAACATTAAAGGAAGAATTAAATGCATAATCAAATTTGATATACTAAAAAAATAATCGCTTATTGTTTTATCTTTTGCAAGCAATATGTTATATACAAAGAAGGTTACAAGAATCATAATTACAGAAATAAAGCGAATAATTGACATCGATGTTGATATTTTATTTTCATCTTTATTTCTAATATTTTTTATTAATAAATATAATGTAACACCAATACAAAAATAATTACTTAAATTAGTATACATTACATAAAAATCTTGATTAAAGCTTCTATTAAAATAGCCAAAGCTTCCAATAATTCCAATAAAGCCTAATGTAATATAAATTGTCCTATAAACAATTTGCGCAATTTTATTATTTTGCATTTAAATCATCTCCATGACTAAAAAAAGCCATCGCAATTGCACCAGGTCCAATATGCGTTCCAATTACACTACCAATTAATACCTTAGGTATATCTTTATCACATAAATCCTTTGAATCAGCTATATATTTTTGAAGCAATGAATCATCAAGTCCAGAATAAGCTACTGCATAAGGTTTTTTATAATCAATTCCATGATATTTTTCAATCACTTCTCTTAATTTATTATTTCCATTTTTAGATCCACGAGCTTTTCCAATTAATACTATCTTGCCATCTTCAACTGCAAGAACAGGCTTAATGTTTAATAATTCACCAACTAAAGCGGTTGTGGCAGAAATTCTACCACCTTTTTTTAAATACTCTAAAGTATCTAATAATGCTACTAGCCTAATTTTTTTCTTTTCAGTTTCTAAGATATTAAGTATTTCATCTATATTATTATATTTTTTTGTAAGTTCTAAAGCTCTTAAAACTAATAATCGTTGGCCAATTGTTACATTTTTGCTGTCAATAACATAGATATTATCATAATCACTTGAAGCTACAAAAGCACTATTATATGTGCCTGATAAATTTCCAGATAAACAAATAACAATTGCTTTATCATTTTTATCAATCATATCAAAAACATTTGTATAATCAAATGGTGTTAATTGACTTGTTTTAGGAAGCTCATCAGACTCAACTAATCGGTTAAAAAACTCCTCATTTGTAATTGTTACATCATCTATATATTCAATATCATTAAATCTAACTTTTAAAGGAATTACCGTAATTCCTAATTTACTAGCTTCAGATTGAGAAATATCTGAACCTGAATCTGTTATAATTCTAATCATTTTCTACTCCTTTTATTACCATTGTTGCTCTATTTAATAATTCTATTAATTTTTTGAAATCATTTTCTCCTAGTTCATTTTTTACAAGAGACATAAGCTTTAGCATTTTTTCATGTTCTTTAAAATACAAAGCGATATTATTACTTTTTTTAATCATAAGAATTCTTTTGTCATCTAAAGGAATATAAGTTTCAATTAAGCCTTTTGTTTTCAAATCATTAATAATACGATTTAACTGAGATTTTAATATATTTAACCTTTTTTGAAGTACCTTGAAGGGCATTTCCTCTTCAACAATAAGATTCATAACCATTATTTCATTAAATGATAAATCATTTAGAAGTCTATTTTCCTTAATGATGGATGACATATTAATATATGATCTTAGCATTTCTTCTTCAATCATTATGCCTTCTCCTTTTGTTCACTTTGTGAACGAATACATTATAACACACATTATTTTAGTGTCAAGAAAAATATAATTTACTACAAAAACAAAAAAATGCTTGGACAATATGTCTTTATGGAAAGAATACATTCTTTATGGTGGATTACCTCAAGTATCTCTTCTTTCTGATGTATCTTCTAAAATATCTTATTTGAAATCTATTTTCAACAATACATCAATACTAAGATTATTACAAAGCCAATGATTGCTCCTATCAGTTCCTTCTTGGCTTACTTCATGTTATCCAACATCTAACTCTACTTTATCAAGTGCGATTAATTATATGAATGATTGTTGAGATGATTTATTTGTTTATTTAGATAATGGATGTACAGAAATTTATAATAATTCGGCTGACCATGCCGTAAAGCCTTTTGTTGTTTAAAAAAAGTATTCTAAACATTTGGATCATATGGTAGAGCATCTATAACGACTGAATTATTTTCTATTCTTCAAACAACAGTTATTAATAATTAAAACGTATAAAAATATTTAAATTATGTATTTGAAAATATTAACAAAGAATCAATTGAAAATATATTACCATATTCTAAAAATATAAAAGATAAATTAAAGTAGGAGTAAAATTCCCACCTGGCGAAAATTGGCGGATTAAAATAAGATAATCTCATGATTATAGCGGAAAACTATAATGTTTGATTATCTTTTTTTATTATACGTGTTAATTTTTGATGTATAAGATTTAAAACAAAAAACACCAATATTTTAACAACACTGGTGCTAGTCTTATCTTTGGTGACCCGTATGGGATTCGAACCCATGAATGCATGCGTGAGAGGCATGTGAGTTAAGCCGCTTCTCCAACGAGCCAGCCTTTATATTTAATCATATTTTTTTAATTGTATCAAGTAAATTAATTTTTTCAAATTTGTTTTAATGAAAATATTTATTTATATAGCACTACTTTTTTAGGATTAGATAAGTCTTTTTCTTTAATGAAACATTCTATATAATCACCAACATTATAATCGTTAAGAAATTTAAATCCTCCTGACATAACTATAACTTTAACTACTTTATCAACTTTTTCAGTTTCAATAGTTCCATGCATAGTGGCAAATATACTTCTTTCAGTAATTTTAACAATTACAATTTTTCCGTTTGTATTTTTAAATGGTAAAAAACTATATAAAAAATATGATAATTTTCCAATACAAAATAATGCTATAAATATATCAACACATGTAAGAACTATAAGAACAAAATTAGCGTTAACTTTATTAGTAGCTCTATAGTAGTTAGCCTTAAAATAAATAGTAAATCCAAGAAAAACTATAAAAAATAAAAATGGAACGATAAAGGAAATAATCATCCAATAATATCCATACATCTTTTTTATATTGAATTTTTTCATGTATAACCTCCTTGAACTCGTTTTGTTATTCGTTACTAACAACATTATAAATTAATTGATTTAAAATTTCATCAAGTTATTTTTGCCGAAATTTTATAATTAATTTATAGTCATGTTTTTACAAAAATTATCAATCCTATGGTATTATATAGGCATGAATGAAAATGCACTTACTTTAAACGAAGCTATTGAATTATATAAAAATGGACATCAAGTTTATACTTACATTCAATCTCGGAAAACTTATCTTTTTTTAATAAAAGATAAATACATTTTAAAAAATGGAGAAACTGCTTTATATTTAACATACAAAGAACTCGATGAACTTTTTGGGAAAGCAAATTATTTTGAAGATGAAAATGTCGAAGAAATTGTTGATCCTTTAAAAGATCAAGAGTATTATTCTTGGAGACAATAATTGTATGGATGTAAAAGATGAACTAAATTTTTATCCTCTTCAAGTTCATTCTTATTATGATTTTTTTGAATCAGCTATGACTCCCGAAGAATATGCCAAGGGGCTTATGGCTAATGGGTATAGCGGAGGATCCTTAACTGATTTTTTATCTTTTAAAGGAATTGCTAAATATTCAAATGAATTTTCAAAATATAATCTGAATTTTGTTAGTGGAATAGAAATTAATCTTGTTGAAAAAGAAGAGTTTTTTACTTTGCTTTTATATGTTCAAAACGAAGAAGGATATAGATTTATTTTGTCTTTAATAAATAGTGGCAAAAAAGTGTTTAATATATCTGATTTTAATAACATTACAGGTGTTGCTGCTATTATTAAAAGTGATAATTCTAATTTTTTTGACAAATGGTCAAATTCTTTTTCACATTTTATCGCCAGTTTAGCTTCACTTTTTAAAATGTTTTATATCGGGGTGGAAATCTATTCAGAAGGTGAAAAAGAAATTGCTGCTGAAATTAGAAAGAATGCAAAAATGCATTCAATTCAAACAATTGCTATTCCAGAAATTAAATATCTTTCAAAAAGTTATTTTCGCCGATATTGCTTGCTTCAGGCAATAAAGCATAAAAAATTAGTTGATGATTATTTAAATTTGCCACAATGTTTTTTCATGCTTTCTAAAAAAGCCTTAACAAAAATATATACCGAAGAAGAAATTAAGGCTACATCGATTTTAGCATCTTCGTGTTCGTTCAATATTTTTTCTTCTCGAGGAGATATATATCATTTTTTTAAAACCAATGAAGAGAGCGATAATTTTTTAAAAGAAAAAGTTTTAACTAAATTAAAAGAGAAAAAATTGAGCGAAGAATATTATTCAAGAGCTTTATATGAATTAGATATTATCAGTAAAATGGGATTTTCTGACTATTTTTTAATAGTTGAAGACTATGTTAAATATGCAAAAACACATGATATTAAGGTGGGACCAGGCCGTGGTTCCGCCGCAAGCAGTTTAGTCTCTTTTTTGCTAAATATAACAGAGATAGACCCGATTAAACATGAATTGATTTTTGAAAGATTTTTGAATCCAAGCCGTGTAACAATGCCTGATATCGATATCGATTTCGAAGATACAAAAAGGGAAAATATAATTAATTATTTAAAAGAAAAATATGGTGAAGATAGGGTAAAACAAATTATAACTTATTCAAATTTTAAATCTTCTTCGAGTTTAAATGCTTTGATTGAAATTCGATCAGATGTTCGAATTGAATATGTTAAAAGAATTTCAAATGCTTTGAAATATTCCAAAGATTTAAAGGAAGCTTTACAATACAATAAGGCGATTAGAGAAATTTCACAAGATCAATTTTATTTAGAAATTATAAAAGATGCGATGTTAATTGAAGGTTTTCCTAATAATACTTCTAAACATGCTTCTGGTGTGATTTTAAACAATGAAAAATTGAATGATTTAGTTCCTACCAGAGATGGGATAATTGAATTTGAGTTTGCTGATTTAGAGAAAATGCATTTTTTAAAATTAGATATTCTCGGATTATCAAATTTATCTTTTATACGGAAAATAGAGGACAAAATATTATCTCACTGCAAAACTCTTCCATTAGTAGATGATGAGCATCTTGATGATAAACTTGCTTTTGATGTGCTTTCGATAGGAAATACTTTAGGAATATTCCAACTTGAGTCTTCGGGAATGAAAGATGCCATAAAAAAAGTTAATCCTAATTGCTTTGATGATCTTGTTGCTCTTATTGCTTTGTATCGTCCAGGCCCGATTGATAATATTTCTACTTACGCTTTGAACAAGAAAAATCCTGATCAAATTAAGCATTATACCAAAGAAATCGATGACGTTTTAAAAAGCACCAATAACATCATAATATATCAAGAGCAGATTATGGCAATTGTTAAAAATTATGCTGGTTTATCTTCAAGTGTTGCGGATTCTTTTAGAAAAGCTATTGCCAAAAAAGATTCTGAAAAAATGGAAAAATACAAAGAAATTTTCTATGAAAGTGCTAAAGAAAAAGGAAAAGACATTAAAGAAATAGAAGAAATATATAAATTAATAGAAAAATTTGCTCTTTATGGATTTAATAAAGCTCATAGTGTTTCCTATGCATTGATATCTTTTAAACTTTTGGTATATAAAACTCATTTTCCATTAGAGTTTTATGAATGTCTTTTGGAAAATGGAACTTTGAATTTTGAATTAGGAAAAGCATTAGAAGATGAATTCTTAAAAATTAATAAAAAAATAATGGGACCAAGAATTTTGTTTAGCGGTAAAGAGCTTGTCGAAAAAGATAATGTAATATATTTTCCATATTCAATTATTAAGGGATTGGATAAAAATACCATAAATTCATTATTGGAATTTAATATTGATGATAAAAATTTAACTAAAGAAAAAAGTATTTATTCGATATTTTGTTATCTTTTAGATAATAATGTTTCGGAAAATGATATGAAAAAACTTATAGATGCTGGAGTATTTTCGAACTTTGAAGAAAATAGAGAAGTGATGAGATACAATTTTTCATCTTTAGCCACTTGCAATATGCTTGAGGAGAATAACTCTTTTGTCTTTTTAGAAAAAGAAAAAAATTATATTGAAGATTATATTCGCGAATATTCAACACTTGGTTTTGTTTTTAATAATCCATTAAAAGAATATTTTTACAAGAATTCAGATGTTTTTATCATTCTTCATTGTCGAAATTATAATAGTACTGAATTCGAAGCACTTAATAATTATGGTATACTTAATTTATATTTTTCTGAAAAAGTAGAACTACATAATAATGTTATTATAAAAGTTACTGGAAGAAGAAATAAAATGCGCTATTTTGTCGATAGCTATATAGAGGTGAAATTATGAGTCATATAAAAATTGTCGATGGAAATTCATTATTATTTAGATCTTTTTATGCCATGTATAGACCAGGTGTTCCTCTTATGTCAAATAAGGATGGCATACCGACAAATGCTATTTTTATCTTTCATAAATTTATGAAAAAATTAAAAGATGATTTAAACGAAGGAGACCGTCTTATAGTTTGTTTCGATACAGGAAAAAAGACATTTAGATCTAAGTTATTAGACCAATATAAACAACAGAGAAAACCAATTGAACCAGAATTGAAAGTTCAAATTCCAATTTCTCGAGAAATGCTTGATGCTATGAATATTTCTCATTGTGAATTAGAAGGATATGAAGCTGATGATCTTGCTGGTAGCCTAGCAAAATATGCTGAAAAATTAGGAGATAAAGTTGATTTATATACTTCTGATAAAGATTATTTTCAATTGATTTCACCAAATATTTCGGTTAATTTTTTAAGAAAAGGTTTGAGTGAAGTTCAGTGCTATACAATGGATAATTTTCATGAATTATTTGGAATTAATCCTTGTCAAATAACAGATTATAAAGGACTTGTTGGCGATTCTAGCGATAATTTTAAAGGTATACCTGGAATTGGTGAAAAAACAGCGATAAAGCTTTTAAATACTTATAATGATTTGGATGAGATTATCCAAGCTATGAAATCTCAAAAGACAAAGACAGCTTTAAATATTGTTGAACATGAAGAAGATGGACAATTCTGCAAAAAATTAGCTGAAATAGTTTTAAATTTACCGGTGGAAGAATACTATAATTCATCTATGGTTAAAGATTATGATAATGATGCTCTTTTAAGTTTTTATAGTAAATATAGTTTTAATTCTTTTGCTAATGAACTTAAAAAGAAGATGGAAGTTCGTCTTTTTGATATTGAAAGAGTTGATTCTTTGACTCAAGATGCCGAAAAAGAAAAAATTATTGAAATTTCTTCTTTAAAGGAAGTTTTAAATCCTGAAGTATTTGTTTTTGATTATGATCAAAAAAATTATCATCGTGCCAATATAAAAAATTTGTTTGTCGGAAGCAGCGATAAGAAAATTTATACATTGCCAGCTGATAAAATAAAAGATGATTTGTATTTAAAAGAATTTTTTGAAAATTCATCGAATACTTATTCAGCATATGACAATAAAGCATTGATAGTAATTTTAAGCAGATATCAAATTGATGTTAAGGCTAAAGTTGAATTCGACTTGCTTTTAGTAACATATCTTATTGATACCAATGTCGAAGATTCTCCTTCAGCTGTTTTAGATTCTTATGATTATTCTTATGGGGATAATTTAAATATTTATTGCACCATTTGTTCAGCTATATTAAATTTGAAAAATTCTATTATTAAAAAGCTTGAGGTTTTGGATGAATTAAAATTATATAAAGAAGTTGAATTGCCTTTATCTTCAGTCTTAGCTTCGATGGAAATTGAAGGTGTTCCTTTAAATGTTGAAGCTATCGATAATTATGGGAAAAGTATTCATAGAAAAATGGATGCTATAAAAGAAGAAATCATGAGTTATTCAAATGAAGAAATCAATTTGAATTCTCCTCGTCAAGTGGGACATTTTCTCTATGAAGTTTTAAATATACCTAAACCAGATAAAAAAGGTTCTACTGCTAACGATATGCTGTTGAAGATCGTCGATGAGCATCCTGTTGTGAGTTTATTAATAAATTATCGGAAATATGCTAAATTAACTTCTTCGTATACGGATACTTTGCCATCGCAAGTTTTTTCTGATGGTAAAATTCATGCTATGTTTAATCAAGCTTTGACAACGACAGGAAGATTATCGATGTCAGAACCAAATTTACAAAATATATCGATTAGAGATGAAGAAGGAAAATTGATTCGCAAATGTTTCTTTTATCCTGATGATGAAAATTTATTCTTATCTTTTGATTATTCTCAAATTGAATTGAGAATTCTAGCTCATGTTACAGGTGATCAAAATTTGATTGATGTTTTTAATTCTGGAGAAGATATTCATGCTTCGACAGCCAGCAAAATCTTTGGAATTCCATTAAAGGATGTGTCACATCAACAAAGAGCAATTGCAAAAACAGTTAACTTTTCTATAGTTTATGGAACTACTCCATATGGATTAGCAGATAAATTGAAGATTTCCCCAGCGGAAGCAAAAACAATAATCGAAGCTTTTTATAATACATTCCCAGGAATAAGAACTTTTGAAGAAAAAGTCAAAAAAGAAGTAAACGAAAAAGAATTTATAAAGACTATGCTAAAAAGAAGAAGATATTTAAAAGATATTCATTCATCAAATCATTTATTAAGAGCTTTTTCGGAAAGAGCAGCAATAAATGCTGTAATCCAAGGAAGTGCAGCTGATTTGATCAAAGTTGCGATGATAAATACTTATAAAGCTCTACTTCCTTATAAAACTAAGATGATATTGCAGATTCATGATGAATTGATATTTAAAGTTCCAAAAGAAGAAATTGAAATTATTAAACCGATTATAAAAAATGCTATGGAAAGTGCAATGAACCTTTCGATTCCTCTTCAGGTTGAAGGTGAAGAAGGAAAAACGTGGTATGATGCAAAGTAGGTGAAATTATGCCAGAATTACCAGAAGTTGAAACAGTTTGTCGGACATTGAAGTCACAAATTATAGGGAAAAGAGTTGAATCAGCAACTCTTTTATATCCACGAGTTATTAAAAGTTTAAATCTATCTTTAAATGATTTAATTGGACATAAATTTACAGAGATAGAACGAATAGGAAAATTTATAATTTTTCATCTCAGTGAAGATTATCATATGGTTTTACATTTGAGAATGGAAGGAAAAATATTTTATTTTGAGAAAATGCCTCCTATTATAAAAGCGATGAGTTTTTATTTAAGTCTTGATGAAGGTTATTTAGTCTTTCAAGATACTCGTAAATTTGGTGTAGACTATGTTTTTAAAGGAACGGATTTTTATAATGAAGAACCTTTGGTTAAAGTTGGAAAAGATCCTTTTAACATGGATGTAGACACTCTTTATAATTTATATTCTAAGGAAAATGGATTTTTAAAAGAAACTTTATTGAATCAAACTTTGATGTCGGGAATTGGAAATATTTATGCCGATGAAATACTTTTTGCCTCAAATTTATCACCATTTATTTCTCCAAAGAATTTGACCTATACTGATGTTAATAATATATTAGAAAACGCTAAAAAAATTATGGCTAGAAGTATTGAACTAGGTGGATCAACAGTAAAAACTTATCTTTCTAGTGCCAATCATGCAGGTAGCTTTCAAGATGAGCTAAAAGTGTATAGTCATGAACATGAACCATGTCCGATTTGTAAGACACGTTTAGAAAAAAGACCACTAGGAGGAAGAGGAACAACTTTTTGTCGCCACTGCCAAAAAACTGGACAAATTATAGGAATAACAGGGCTTATTGGAACTGGAAAATCTACTTTGACAAAAGTGTTTGTTAGCCATGGATACTTACTTTATGATTGTGATAAAAAAGTGGCTGAGTTATATGAAGATGAACAATTTATTAAAAGTATTAAAGATAAATTTGCTCCGATATTTGATGAAGAATTCTCAAAAGAAGTTGTTTTAAAAAATTTGCAAGAAAACAAGATATTTAGAAGAAAATATGAAACATTTGTATATCAAATTATTTCAAATGATCTTATTAATTTTTTAAATCATCATTCATCTAATAATATTGTTGTTGAAGCTCCACGTCTTTTCGAAGCTCATTTAGAAAAATATATGTCTTATGTAATTGCTGTTGTTGCTCAAAGTGATACAATTTATCAAAGATTATTAAATCGCGGTGCTAAAAATATTGATAAGTTATTAGAATTAAATAAAAAATCACAGATAATCGATAAAATGGATAAAGTAGATTTCATTTTTGAAAATGATTTTCCTATAGAAGAATTTTCTGAAAGAGCAGATTTATTTGTAAAAAAGATAATGGAAAAGTAGGTGAAATATGAAAGAAAATTTAAAACAATTTTATACGTATTTAGAAAAGATGGAACGCTTGCAAAACGCTTCATCAATTATCAATTTTGATCTTATGACAGTCTGCCCTAAAAATGGATATGAATATGAAAGTGAAACACAAAATATGCTTTCAACAATGATTTATGATATCTCAAAAGATGATAAATATATTGAACTTCTATGTGAATTGAATAAAGAAAAAGATAAATTAGATATTTATCAAAATCGCTTGATTGAAAAAAATTTCCGCGAGTATAACAATTTTAAAAATGTTTCTTCTGAACTATATTCTGAGCAATTAAAATCTTATTCAGATAGCTATAGCCTCTGGATTGAAGCTCGAGAAAAAAACGATTATTCTATCTTTGCCCCTGCTTTGAAAAAGAATGTTGAGATAACTAAAAAGGTATTGTCATTAAGACCTGAATTCAATGGGAATTATTATGATACTTTGATAGATAATTTTGAAGAAGGTTTTGATAAAAAAGATTACGATGCCTTTTTTTATGAATTAAAGAAACATTTAATTCCACTTATTAAAAAGGTTTATAGCTCTCCAAAAAAGATCAGAACAGATTTTCTTTTCAGAAAAGTGTCCATTAGTAAACAAGAGGAATTCTCTAAATATCTAATGTCTTTAATCGGATTTGATAATGATTGCGGAATGCTTTCAACTTCTGTTCATCCTTTCACTTCAACCCTTGCTAGATATGATACTAGAATAACAACACATTATTATGAAGATAATTTTATATCAAATATGTATTCTATAATCCATGAGGGTGGACATGCTATTTTTGGTCAAAATGAGCCTCAGGAAATCTATGATAATCATCTTCAAAATAGCATGACTATGGCTATGCACGAAAGCGTTTCAAGATTTTATGAAAATAGATTAGGACGAAGTAAAGAATTTATTCATTTCATCTATCCTAAAATTATGGAACTATTTTCCGAAGAATTGGGAGATGTCAGTGAAGAAGAACTTTATCTAGGTATTAATGCTGTTATGAAACAACCTTTAAGGACAGAAGCGGATGAACTTAGCTATTGTCTTCATATCATTATTCGCTATGAACTTGAAAAAGAATTTGTCGATACTGATAACTTTGACTTTTCAAGTTTGGAAAAAAGATGGAATTCTCTTTATAAAGAATATTTGGATATTGAACCAAAAAATTCTGTCGAAGGAATATTACAAGATGTTCACTGGACTGATACTTATGGATATTTTCCAACTTATGCTATTGGTAATGCTTATAATGCAATGTATTTAGAAAAGATGAAAAAAGAAATACCAGTAAGTGAACTTTTGAAAAAAGGTGATTTTTTAACAATAAAAGATTGGATGAAAGAACATGTATTTAAAAAGGCGAGCTTACTTCCTCCTAAAGATTGGATTAGGGATATTGCAGGTGAAGATTTGAATCCTAAATATTTTATTGAATATCTTGAAGAAAAATATAAAGAAATATATGATTTATAAAAGGAGATTTAATATATGGAAAAAATAGTAGAAAATGGAAAATTTTCTGATATAAAAGTCAGTGTTCCAAATTATGAAGAATATAAAAAAGAAGCTGCTGAGATAAAAGATGAAATTTTAAATGCTTCCAGTGCAGAAATAGCAGTAGCAGCAATTAGAAAATATTTTGCTTTGACTGATACTTTTGATACAGTATCTACCATTATCTTCATTCATTTTTCACAGAATACTCTCGATGAAGAATACGTCAAAGCTCAGGATGAAATGGATGAAAAAGGACCATTATTTACTGAAATATTCACTGATTTAGAGAAGGCAATTTTAAATTCTAAATATTTAAAAGATATCGAAAATACATTTGGTGAACTTTATATTGCTCAATTAAAAAATGCTCAAGATATTTTTTCTAATGAAATTATTGAAGAATTGCAATTAGAAAATAAATATGTATCAGAATACAACAAATTAAAATCTGGTGCGATGATCGAATTCCAGGGAAAAGAATATAATTTGCCACAAATGCAAAAATTTATGGTTTCTTCCGATCGTGAGGTTCGTAGATTAGCTAATAAAGCTACATGGGATTTTTATGAAAATCACGATAAAGAATTCGGCGATATTTATGATAAGCTCGTTAAAGTAAGAACAAAAATGGCCCAGAAGCTCGGATATGAAAATTTTGTTCCTTTGGCATATAAGAGAATGCAGCGCTTAGATTATACTGCAAAAGAAATTTCTAAATATCGTTTAGAATTAAAGAAATATTTGGTTCCACTTGCAGAAAAATATAGATTGAAACAAATGGAAAGAATTGGAATTAAAGATCCTCATTTTTATGATTATAGTATCAATTTTATTGATGGAAATCCGGTTCCAAATGGTGATACAGAAACTTTGACAAACGAAGCTGAAAGAATGTATCACGAAATGAATGAAGATATAGGACAAAGATTTACCTATTTGAAAGAACATGGTCATTTAGATTTAGAGGCGAGAAAAGGAAAACAAGGCGGTGGATATGAAGCCCCTATGGCTGATTTAAAAGCACCTTTTATCTTCTCTAATTTCAATAAGACACAAGGTGATGTTGAAGTTTTAACCCATGAATTCGGTCATGCTCTTCAAGCGATGCTCGGCGCTTCTTATGAAGTACCAAGTTATCGTTCTCCAGGTATGGAATGCTGTGAAATGCATTCGATGTCCATGGAGTATTTGACATATCCATATCTGCATTATCTTTTTGATGAGGAAAACTTAAGAAAATATTTATATCAACATATTCTCGATGCTATTTTCTTTATTCCATATGGTGCAACAGTTGATGAATTCCAACATGTTGTTTATGAGAATCCAAATTTAACTCCTGAAGAAAGAAAACATGAATGGAGAAAGATAGAAAAAGAATATACTCCTCATATTCATTATGGCGAAGATTCTGAATTCTTAGAAAATGGTGGATTCTGGTATAAACAAGCTCATATTTTTGAAAATCCATTTTATTATATCGATTATACGATAGCACAAGTTGTATCGTTAGAATTTTTAGTTGAATCACATGAAGATTATAAAAAAGCTTTGGATAAATATTTGAATTATTGTAAATTAGGAGGAACTTTACCATACAATAAACTTCTAGATAAAGCTTCAATTGCTAATCCTATGCATGAGGGAGTAATCCGTGATTTGATGGTTAAAGTTGAAGAAATAATCAAAAAATACGAAAAAAATCTTTAATTTTTTAAGTATCATCTAATTTATTTGGATGATACTTTTTAAAAAACATAATTATTTTTATAAAAATAATAAAGTATAATTTCTTTAAAAGTAGTAAAGATAATTCTATTTTTGTATAATGAAAAAGAAGGTGATTAGCGATGGGAAAAATATTGAAAATTAACATGCTTTCAAAGGCGACCTCCGTTTCTGGTCAAGGAGTAGGAGCAGCTTATATTGAACAGGTAAATCTTGTCAAAGAAGATAAAGATCTTTTTGAAATTACGGAAAATAAAAGAGGGAATAAATTTGACATTTGTCATATTCATACAGTCAATCCTCAATATTATTTTAAGATGAATAAAAAACATGTTAATGTTATGTATGTTCATTTTATTCCTGATACTTTAGATGGTTCTATTAAACTTCCTAAATTATCTTTTAAAATATTTAAAAAATATGTTATTTCAATGTATCGCAAGGCCGATGAAATTGTTGTTGTTAATCCTGTTTTTAAAAAACCATTAATCGATTTAGGAATTAAAGAAGATAAGATTACTTATATTCCAAATTATGTTTCTAAAGATGATTTTTATCCTTTAAGTCAAGAAGTAATTGATAAGAGAAAAGAAAAATATGGAATAGAAAAAAATAAATTTATTGTTTTAGGATGTGGACAAGTTCAAACTAGAAAAGGTGTAAAAGATTTTATTAAATGCGCTGAGCTTTTGCCTGATGTTCAATTTGTTTGGGCAGGTGGATTTTCCTTTGGTCCAATAACTGATGGATATAAAGAATTAAAAGCTATTATGGATAATCCTCCAAAAAATGTTAAATTTATAGGAATTATTCCAAGAACAGAGATGAATGAAATTTTTAATATGGCTGATGTTTTATTTATGCCATCATTTTCAGAACTTTTCCCAATGTCTATTTTAGAAGCTGTCAATTCTTCTAAACCGGTTTTATTAAGAGATTTGGAACTTTATGTAGATATTCTCTTCGGCAAATATTTAAAAGGAAATAGTGCTGAAGAATGGGTGGAATTAATAAATAAATTAAGACAAGATTCGGAATTTTATAAAAGTGCTCAAGAGGATTCTAAGTATATTTCAGAATTTTATTCGAAAGAAAATGTCAATAAAATTTGGCGTGAATACTATCCTCGAGTGTATAATAAATATATAAAAAATGGTAAAAAAATAAAAAATTAATTTGATACAATTAAAAAGGTATGTACAATGAATAAAGAAAAAATTGAGGAATTGTCTTTAGAAGAAAAAATAGCTTTGTTAAGCGGTACTAATTATATGCTGACAAACCAAATTTTCCGTTTGGATATTTCTTCAGTTTGTCATGCTGATGGCCCACATGGTTTAAGAAAAAGTCTAAAAGGTGGAAAGAATTTGTGTTCAGATATTCCTTCTACTGTTTTTCCTTCAGCTGCTACAACAGCTTCTAGTTTCAATGAAAACAATTTATATCAGTTAGGTTTAGCATTAGGAAAAGAAGCCAGAGCCAATGGTGTCGATGTTATTTTAGGGCCTGCTTTAAACATTAAAAGAAATCCTTTATGTGGAAGAAATTTCGATTACTTTTCCGAAGATCCGTATTTGAGCGGTGTTATGGCAACCAGTGAAGTATTAGGAATTCAAGTTAATGCCAACGCTTGTATAAAACATTTTGCAGCAAATAACAATGAAAATTATAGAATAGTCGGCAATAGTGTTATCGATGAAAGAACATTAAGAGAAATTTATCTCAAAGGATTTGAAATGGTTATAAAAAATGCTAATCCTTCTGCTATCATGTGTGCTTATAATCAGTTAAATGGACAATATTGTTCAGAAAATCAATTTTTACTTACAAATATTTTGCGCAGTGAATGGAAATATGATGGAATTGTAATGTCGGATTGGGGTGCGACTAAAGATAGAGTTAATAGTTTAAAAGCTGGACTTGATTTGGAAATGCCTGGTGATCAACCGATGTCGAGAAAAATGCTTTATGATGCATATAAAAATGGAACATTGTCCATGCAGACTATCGATTGTTCAGTTGAGAGAATGTTGAATTATATCGATCGTGTTCATAAAGAAGAAAAAGAAATTGATGTAGACTTAGAAGAACATAATGAACTTTCTACAATGATTGCTACAGATTCAGCGGTTTTGTTGAAAAATAAAAATAAATTTTTCCATTAGAAAAAAATGAAAAAATCTTAGTTATCGGTGAAATGTTTGAAAAAATGAAGTATCAAGGTTCAGGAAGTTCGATTATTACATCAACTAAATTGATTGAACCTATCGATGCTTTTAATAAACATGAAGTAAATTATACTTATGTTAAAGGCTATGCTTTAAATAGTAAAAATAAAGAAAATGACAAACTTTTTGTAGAAGCGGTTGAAGCTTCACAAAAGTATGAAAAGGTTTTGTTTTTTGCTGGATTAGATGATCAAAGTGATTTAGAAGGTAAAGATAGAGAAAATTTATTATTGCCGAGCAATCAGATTAAATTGATCAATGAACTTTTATCTATGGGAAAAAGAGTGTGCCTAATTTTATTTGGTGGTTCTATTGTTGAATTGCCATTTGTCAATTCAGTTCAAGCAATTTTGATGATGTACTTGCCAGGTCAAGGTGGCGGAGAAGCTTGTTATCGATTGATTTATGGTGAAGTTAATCCATCTGGACATTTGGCTGAAAGTTGGCCAGAGGCTTATACTGATGTTCCTTTTGGAAGCGAATATGGAAAATCAACTAGAGATCTTTATAAGGAAAGTGTATTTGTTGGATATAGATACTATTCTTCGGCACATATAAGAACATTATTTCCTTTTGGTTATGGTCTTTCTTATTCGGAATTTAATAAGAGAATGACAACAATTGAAGATCGCAAGGAAGAATATCGAATAAAAGTTAATGTAGAAAATGTTTCGTTAATTCCTGGAAGTGAAGTTGTTCAAATTTACGTTGAAACACCAAAAAATAATATTTTTCGTCCTTTACGTGAGTTAAAAGCTTTTAAAAAAGTATTTTTGATGCCTGGTCAAAAAACTGAAGTTGTTTTGGTAATTAAGAAAAATGATTTGCGTTATTACGATGTTAAAGAAAAGAAGTTTATTATGGATGGTGGAATTTATAAGATTCAACTTTGTTCAGATTGCTTAACAATAATACAAGAAGCTTGTATCCATGTTGATCTTCCAATATCTTCTTCTCCATATTCAATTTTTGTCAATAAAGTTTATACAGATTTTCATTTTAATAATATTACCGATTCACTTTTTGAAGACCTGTGTCGAAAACCACTTCCTAATATTGATCCAGTATTTCCATTTACTATGGAAACACGAATAACTGAATTTAAAACTAAATTTTTTGGAAGAGTTATTTATCAGATGATGAAGAAAAAGCTTTTAAAAGAAAAAAATAAAGCTTTGAAAATAAAAGATCCATTAAAAAGAGAAAAAGAACTACAAAATTCACAGTATGTACTCAGTGTTTTTGAATATAATTCTTTACGCGCTTTGACAAACATGAGCCCAAAAACTCTTCCTTATAATATTGCTGAAGGTATTGTTTATATTGCAAACGGACGAATTTTTGAAGGTTTATTTAAAATGACAAAAAAGATAGTTGTTCCATCTTTACCTAAAGAGAACGTAAATATAAAAAATAAATAATTCTTCGTAATTTTTTCAAAACCTCTTGACAATCATTTCTTTTTTTATTGATAATGAAGATACTTAGACGAGACGATATTGGAATGATTATGGAGGCAGTATATGAGTAATTTATCCAAGTTGTTGAAATTCGAAAACTTCAATACCGAACATCTTTCTGTTGCTGTCGATATGAATTCCGGCTGTAAAAACAGGTGTTATTAGATTGGTAGGAGGCATTGCAAGTTCAATTTTTAATAATTTTTAGGAGGATATAAACTATGTGAGAATTTATTAAATATTGTCTCAAATGTTTATCAATGTCAATTTCTGCGTCTTTTGGAAACAATCCTGAAGGAATGACATTTAAGCATGCAACAGTTGGAAGTATTACAATGCTTGTATTATTAGGATTAGCTTTGGGCATTCTATGGTTAATAGCAGTTATTGTTAATAAATTTAGATAAAACGAAACAATTAGTAGAATGTTATCAAGCTTAGTTAATTTTATAAGAAAAAATGATTTATAGTAATGTTTAATTAGTTATCATAATATTAAAATTTAATTTCTACAATTTTTATAAAAATAAAATAACAATATAAATATTAAAAAATTTTGGAAGAGGAGAAATATCTTTTAGTTGATGAAATAAAAAACTTTATAAAATAAAAAATTAAGAGATATATGAAAAATAAAAAAATATTTACTTAATTTTGCATTTTAAGTATTTGGTTTAATTAATAAAAAACGAATGATTGTTTATATTAATGATATTGGATTGTAACAAAGAGATTAAATTACAAAAAAATGTTAGAAAGACAAATAAAATTTTAAATTAATATTATAAAAAATAAATTTACTTAATCTATGTAATATGATGACTTAAATTTGCAGATGTAGAGAATATACACGATAATAGCAAAATA
>FR893379.1 GCA_000433315.1 Firmicutes bacterium CAG:345
GCATTTTTTTGAAAAATAAGATTTAATATTTTGCAATTGAATATAGACATATTTTTTGATAACATAATTTTGCAAAAAACAATAAAAATATTACAAATTAAATATGAGGAGGCATCTATGATAAAAATTTATGTTTCGCCATCTTGTACATCTTGCCGTAAAGTTAAAAAATGGTTTAAAGATCAAAATATCATTTTTTCAGAAAAAAATATTCTTTCTGGATCTTTAACTAAAGAAGATATAAAAGAAATTTTAGAAAAATCATTAGAAGGAACTGAAGAAATTATTTCTCCACGTTCTAAAATAATGAAAGAAAAAAATATCAATGTTAATGATATGTCCTTAAATGAACTATATGAATTTATAAAAAACAATCCTACTGTCTTAAAAAGACCTATCATCGTAGCTGATAATAGAATTCAAGTTGGATATAATGAGGAAGATATTTACGAATTCATCCCTAAAGCCAAAAGAATTGCTCAAATGTATTGTTCATCTGAACATTGTCCAACATATAATACATGCCAACATAGAATTGATTCTTGTGGCGG
>FR893380.1 GCA_000433315.1 Firmicutes bacterium CAG:345
ACAAACAGCAGTTCGTACATCTTTAGCTATCGCTAATGCTATTGCTAATATCGATAGTACTGATAATCTTACTCCTATCACAACAGCTGAATATACACCTGTTACAAATACAGTTGCTGGTGAATATTCTTATACTGCTTGGGGAAACCATTATGGTTCAGCTATTAAGGTCACATACGATGTAAGTAATAATAAGATCACAAAAGTTGAACGTGATACAGATGTTATTGCATCTGAAAACATTGTTGAAGTCACTCCAACAGTCATCGAAGGAAGTTGGGATGGCACAGCTAGAAATGAAGAATATGCTAGAGTCATCGATGCACAATTAGCTGAATATGTCGGTAAAGATGTTTATGAACTTTATAACACCATTAAGGCTAATGTCTCTGCTACATATACAGATGCTGATCAATCAAATGTTACCTTATCAGTTTCTGATGAATACAAAAATGATGAAGCCTTTGTCATCATGGCAGGAGCTACACAAACAGCAGTTCGTACATCTTTA
>FR893381.1 GCA_000433315.1 Firmicutes bacterium CAG:345
AAAAGGACTGATATTTTTGGTATCAATCCTATTATCTCTTATGTGGCGGTGGTCCTTACATGAATCTCAGCCTACTTCTTATTTCTTTTTCCTGTGTTGTTTGAGCCTCTAACCTCTTCGTGATAGAAATAGTCAACGATTACTGGATGACCTTTTTTAGCTCTTCCATAGGGTGTTTCGTTATCCACGAATGGACAATCGTTGTCTTTGGCTAATTGCTCAGCCTCTTTTTCTAATTTTTCAAAATAGCTCCTGTCTTTTTTCTTATATATCTTTTCGTATAAAGGATACAAATCATGGTGGTTTTCTTTGATATAATTCATTATTTTCCCTTTGAATCCACCTCTTAGGTTAAGGTTTTCAAGCCATATCAAATCGCATTGATCTTTAACTATTTCGAATATCTTCTTGAAATCCGTGATGCCTGGGAATACCGGCGAGATGAAACATACCGTCCTAATCCCAGCATCATACACTTCCTTCATTGCTTTTAATTTTCTTTCTATTGACACAGAATCGTCCATATCACTTCTGAAACCTTCGTCTAAGGTATTAATGGACCAAGAAACCGTGACTTTGTCGAATTTCTTTAACAAATCCAAATCTCTAACTACCAAATCGGATTTCGTGCATATCAATAGTTCTGCGTCAACACCCACCAATTGTTCCAATAGTTTTCTAGTGTTCTTGTATTTGGCTTCTTCTGGCAGATACCCATCGGTCACAGTCCCAATGATGATATGCTCGCCTTTGAATTTATCTAGATTCTTGATTGGCTGCCAGTTCTTGACATCCAAAAACGTTCCCCATTCTTCCGTATGGCCTGTGAATCTTTTCATAAATGAGGCATAGCAGTATCTGCAGCCATGGGTGCATCCGACATAGGGGTTGACGCAATATCCTCCTATAGGGGCGTTAGATTTGGTCATTACGTCTTTGACTTGGATTTGTCTGATGACTATGTTCTTATTCATCTTTTAGATTCTCCTTTACTTTATTTAACAATCTATCTAACTCACTTGCCTCTTCTTCGTTAAGGCCTTTGTAGAAAATATCGCCCATTCTTTTCGTGGCCTTGATTATCTTGTTTTCAAGTGACAGCGTCTTGTCGCTTAAATAGATAATCAGGCTCCTTTTGTCCTCCTTGGATTCCTCGACAATCAAAAGGCCGTCGTTCTTCATCCTCTCCACCATCGAGGACAACGTTGTTTTGGCCAAAGAAGTCCTTTTAGATAATTCGATCAAGGAGAGTTTTTCATCTTTCCATAAAGAAAATAGGATCCTCCCTTGCTGGCCATTGAATTCGTATATGCCCTCTTCTTTTAGAATCTTGTTGAAAATCCTGTCTTGAAGCTGCTTGATTTGAGAGACGAGGGTCCCGCCGTAATGTTTCTTCATTTCAACGCTTCCTCCATTTCTAAAGCGAGCTCTTGAATTGCGTTTTCTTCGCCCATGATTTTATGAACGAGCTCTTCTTTGAAAAAAATCCTGCAGCCGTATTTTCTAGCGACAGCCACCAAATGACCGACCCATTCCTTTTTGGCATCTATCTTGCCCTTACATTTGCCAGTCTCCGTTCCGATGACCACCCATTTGATTCCAGATAAATCAATGTCGCCCAGATCCTCGAATAACGGCTCAAACGTGACGTGATAGTTCCTGCATTTGATGTTTTCCCTTAATGCTTTCAACCTCCATAAATCCGATTTCGATGTGATGGTTACCCCCATCCAAGCATTATCGGGAACGTCGTCAAGCTTTATTTTATTTGGGGCTTTAGTCAAATATACCCCCACTGTTTTCGGAGATTCCCTCAATAATTCGAATGACTTATCAAGCCACTCCTTTTTCCATAGATACAAATCGGACATCCCTGTCAGAAAATATACTCCAGGCTTTCTTAATCTTTCCAATTTATGCAAATCCGCAATTGGCTTAGAGAAATCGTCTGTCAGGTGGAATCTATTTGCCACTACTTTGGCGTAGCAGTACCTGCAGCCGATAACCGCGTTGATGTTCTTAATCTTATCCTTAATGCCAATAACCATTCAATTACCCTGATATATTGTACTATATAGTACTAGTTTTGTCTACCATTTTGCCCTTGATTGTTCAGGGAAAGTTTAGAAAACATCCAAAAATTTGGTGGCCAACTTCCATATAACCGAAAAAAGGCCTTAAACATCTTTTCCTAGAGGCCTATTAACAGGGATTAAGGTATATTCGTGCTTTTGATAAATTGCCTTCTTTTAAAAAAGTCAAAGAAAAAAGGCTACTTCACCAAAAATTAAGCA
>FR893382.1 GCA_000433315.1 Firmicutes bacterium CAG:345
ACAGTTAGTATTCGTACAAATGGTGGAACATTAACAGTTGATTCAGCAAATTCTTCTGTAAAACACTATGGTGCATCAGATTATTCTTCAATTTTAAATGTTAGTAGTGATGCATATCGTGAATATGGTGTTTCTGCTTATGTTCGTGTTGCTAATGGTAGTTTTGTTGCTGAAAGTACAGCAAAGGTTATTAATTTAAATGTTGCATCTAGTGATGTTACAATTACTGAAAATAGTGGTGCTACAGTTGCAAAATATTCTAAAGCTTCTGATGATGTTACAGTAAAAGTGAACGGAAGTGAAAAAGAAGTTAATTCTGTTTTAACAGAAGATAAAATTCAAGAAGCTTCTAAAAATAGCTCAGTTGTTGCTGAAGGTGGCGTTGCTGAAGTAAATGGAATTCAATTTAAAACAATACAAGCTGCTTTTGATAACGTTAGCGATGGTGAAACAGTTGTTCTCAGAGAAGATGCTGACATTGAAAATACAATAGTTTTAGATAACAAAAAAGATATTACTTTAAACGCTAATGGTAAAAAAATCTATAATACAAAAGATATTTGGGATGTTAAAGAAGGAGATTGGTCTCTTATATCTTTAAGAAATTCTGCAAGTTTAACAATTACAGGAAATGGTTCTTTTATAGCTAAGTCTAATGATATTTATGCTATTGATGTACAAGATGGTTCAACTTGTACTATAGAAAATGGTGTTTATGTTGGTAATATTACTGCTGTATATGTTCTTGAAGGAACAGCAGTAATTAATGGAGGCAATTATAGCATTATTCAATCATATCCAGATAGTAAAAAAGCAACAGAATTTGTTTTAAATTGCCATGATAAAGAACGTGAACAAGGTATAGCTTCAATTGTAGTTACTGGTGGAACATATACAAACTTTAATCCATCTGATTGTTGGGCTGAAGGTGAACATACTAATTTTGTCAAAGAAGGATATTCTGTCGAAAGCAAAACAGTAGATGGCCAAATTGGCGTTACATATTATATAGTTGTTGTAGCTGATTAATAAATTAATTTGTAATCTTTGAATTTAAAAGTGCATTTCAGTTTTCTTTGTTTTGCACTTTTATTTTTTAATATAAATTGACATTTTTTTAG
>FR893383.1:0-139690 GCA_000433315.1 Firmicutes bacterium CAG:345
GTCTAAGTATCTCCATTATCAATAAAAAAATAAATGATTGTCAAGAGGTTTTGAAAATTCTAGTAAAAACAATTTCTTTTAGTTTATTTCTAATTTTTTTAACCAAAATAAATTAGATCTTTGTTTTTAAATATATAATTATTTTAATTGCTTTTAAAACATTATTAGTGTAAAATACTTTAGAAACAAAGCAAAACATTACTATTAAATTAATTATATTTTATTTTAGGAGAGTTTATGGAAAATTCAACAAAAAAATTATCTTCTTCTGTGCAAATTTATGCTCTCGGAGGACTAGGAGAGGTTGGAAAAAATATGTACTGCATAGAAAATGATAATTCTTTAATTATCATTGATGCAGGTATTTTATTTCCTGAAGAAGATTATCCAGGCGTTGATTATGTCATTCCTGATTATACACATTTAAAAGAACAACAAGCTAAAATTAAGGCTTTATTTATTACACATGGTCACGAAGATCATATTGGTGCTATTCCTTTTTTATTGATGCAGGTAAATATTCCTATCATTTATGCGCCTAAACTTGCTGCTGCATTGATAAGAACTAAATTAGAAGAACACAAACTTAAAAATGCTGTAAAAATTATCGAATATAGTGATGATAATATTGTTCATACTGGTGACTTCACTGTAGAGTTTGTTCACGTTACTCACTCTATTCCTGATTCTTTTGGAATATTTGTCACTACTCCTCAAGGTACTATTCTTCATACTGGTGATTTTAAAATAGATTTAACACCGGTTGATCGTGATTTCGATTTAGCTAAATTAGCTAGACTTGGCGATCGTGGTGTTGATTTACTTTTAGCCGATAGTACAAATGCCGACAAGGAAGGCTATACCCCTTCAGAAAAAACTGTTATAAATAGTATCAATGATGTTTTCCGTCATGCAAATGGACGTTTGATTATATCAACTTTCTCTTCTAACCTTTCTCGTATTCAACAAATTATCGATGCTACTTTACGTTTTGGTAGAAAAATTTGTATTTTTGGTCGTTCTATGAAATCTAATATTCAAAATGCTCGTGATTTTGGTTATATAAAAATTCCTAACACTTCAATTATTCAACCCGAAGCTTTAAAAACAACTAGAAACAATGAAATAGTAATTTTATGCACAGGAAGTCAAGGAGAACCGATGGCTGCTTTAAGCCGTATTGCAAATGGTGAACATCGCTATATTCATATTCAATATGGTGACACAGTTGTTTTCTCTTCTTCTCCAATTCCTGGAAATAACGCTTCTATCAACCACGTTGTCAATCAACTTGTTAAATGCGGTGCTGATGTTTTAGTTAATTCAGCTTTTTATAATCTTCACGCTTCTGGTCACCCTTGTAAGCAGGAGCTTCGCATTATTCAAAAATTGGTTAGACCTAAATATTTTATGCCTATTCATGGTGAATTCCACATGTTGAAACAACATGCTGATGTCGCTGTTGAAGTTGGCATGCCAAGAGAAAACACATTTGTTTTAGCAAATGGTGATTGTCTAAGACTTTATGCTCATACAATTAAAGAAACCAGCCCAGTTCATGCTGATGCTATTTATATTGATGGCAACAATATCAATGGTGTTTCTAATTCAGTCATTCAAGATAGAAAAACTATGGCTAATTGTGGATTAGTTTCTATTATTATCGGGGTGGATTTGAATCTTAAAAAATTAACTATTCCACCTATTGTCGATACTTATGGTTTTATGCCAGGTGGTCATAAAGCTGTTGTTTTAAAAAGAATTAGCGATTTCATAAGTAAAGATTTACCAAAAAAACTCAGTTCTTCTTTAAAGAAAGAGAATATTCAGGAATATATAAAACATGTAGCTCTTCGCATGTATGATGAAGAAAAAGTCCGTCATCCAATCACTATTCCAACAGTTTTAATCATAAAATGATAAAATTTATTCTCGCTTCAAATTCTCCAAGAAGAAAAGAACTTCTTCCTCTATGCTATGATAAAGAATTTATCGTAATTCCAGCTGATATTGACGAAAGCTCAATTAAAGATGAAAATATTGAAAATCTCCCGGTAAAAATTTCTCTGGCTAAATTAAAGGAAATTTTAAAAGATCATCATGAAGACGTTATTCTTTCCGCCGATACAATGGTCTACTATAACGGAAAAAAATATGGTAAACCTAAATCAAAAGATGAAGCTTATATAATGTTAAAAGAATTGAATGATGTAACTCACGAAGTCATAACAGGATATTCTTTCTATAAAGATGGAAAAATCTATACTGGAAAAGATATTTCCTATGTCAAAATAAATAAAATGACCGATGAAAATATAATGAACTATATATCAACAGGTTCTCCATTTGATAAAGCTGGAGGATACGGAATTCAAGATAAAATGCTAAACGTATCCATAATTTCCGGTTCTTATTATAATGTCATGGGACTGCCGGTTGAAAAATTAAAAGAATTATTTAAAAAAATTAGCCTATAACAAAAAGCCTCCGCTGCATACTCTGTAGTGGAGGCTTTTATGAATTTTTTTAATCCTATTGGCTCAGGTCCGCTTTTACCATTTGTCGGTGGTTTACTTGTAGGAAATATATTTTTCCCAGGAAAAACAGCACAGCCTTATCAACCTATGCCTATACAGCCAAATTATCAACCATTACCATATCCACCAATGCAATATTATCCTTACCAACCAACAAATAAAGAATTTAATCAATCAGTATATATGGATAATGCTAAAGTAAGTATCTACCCAGGAGTAGATCCTAGATTTTATAGACCCGTCCCTCAACAATTTTATGTGGGGTATTATCAGCGCTAGCATAACCAACTATTAAAGATGCAATACCTTCAAGATTGTCTTCTTTAATATTCCATTTTTTCAAAAGATTTTTTCCTTCTTCAGAATCGAAGAACTCTTTAGCATGGTGAATCCAACAGCTTTGCACTCCTAAATGAGTAGCTTCAAGCATCATATTACCCATAGCTAAAGAACCATCATATACATAGCATCCACCTTCTTTTTTTACGAGAACTACTATGATATCCTTTGCACCATAAAATGGATTGTTACGTCCAGTGACTTTAGAATATAGCGATACAAATTCATCTCTTTTTTCATCATCTTTTAAATGGACAAAAATTGTTTCCTGGCGATTCATTCCTGTTGGAGCTAATAAACCCGCCTTGATTATCAAATCTATTTTTTCTTCTTCTACACGTTCATCTTTATATTGTCTATAAGAATGACGCTTTTCAATTTCAGGTATTATATTCATATTTTTCTCCTTTTTTTATATTTTATCATTATTATGTAAAAATAAATTTAATTTATATCACTTTAAATATAACTTTTTATTTAATTTTTTATTTCTTTCACTTTGAAATTTTTTCATAAATTTGATAATATAACATGTGTGAGGTGTATATGGCAAGAACTTCGAAAAAAGTAGAAAAAGTTTATCAAGAAGCTAATGAGCTTTATAATGGCAAAAATTTTAAAGATGGCACCGCACTTTTCCAGCATGTTCTTAATATCTTTGAATTTTGCCGGAGCGAAAACGAAAAAATTGTTGCTCTTTTATCTGAGGTATTCAACTATAACCTTCTTTCTGAAAAAGACTTCCTTTATCGCTATGGAAACACTGTCTATAGCTCAGTTAAAGTACTGACAGATTTAGATGATGATACTGAGGCATCAAAATTACAAAGAATCAAACAAAACGCAATTGCCCGCGCAGTTCAAGTTGCTGAATATAAATATTTAATGTCTATCCATAAAATGGACGAAAGCGAATTTCAGGCAAAATTAAGCAGCATAATCTAGGTGCAGTTTTTCTGCACTTTTTTCTTGTTTTAAGGCTATTTTAGTTGTTTTATATTTTAAATTTTGCTATCATTTAGAAGAAAGATTTTTAATAAAATTTATATATATTTTTATGAGGTATTTATATGTCTTATACAATCATAACTGACTCTTGTGCTGATCTGAACCAAAACATGGTCGATGAGCTCAATATTGATGTTATTCCTATGTCATTTGAACTGAATGGAATTCAATACAAAGATTACCCTGATCAACATGAAATGAACATCAAAGATTTTTATAAAGCGATGAGGGATAAACAAGTTTCTAAAACAGCTCAAGTTACCATCGAAGAGTATCTAGAACATTTTAAAACTGCTTACCAAAAAACAAAAGATATTTTAGTTATAGTCTTCTCTTCTGCTTTATCGGGAACTTATAATTCTTCTTTAGTAGCTAGAAACATTTTTTTGGAGGATCATAGTGACGCCAATATTAACATACTGGATTCTAAATGTGCCTGCGGTGGACAAGGTTTATTAGTCTATTTAATGGCTAAAAATCGCAATGAAAAAAACATGACTATAGAAGAAAACATCAAGTGGTTCAATGATAATTATTTACATGTTTGCCATCATTTCACTGTTGAAGATCTTGGCGCATTAAAAAGAGGTGGAAGATTATCAGCAACTTCAGCATTCTTAGGAACATTAGTTGGAATAAAACCTGTTCTCCATGTTGATAATGAAGGAAGACTAGTTCCAACCGACAAAGTCCGCGGAAGAAAAGCAGCTTTAAATAAAATTGCTGAATATGTTCATAATAAAATAATAAAACCTGAAGAAAATATTATTTTCATCAATGATGGTGATGATCATAGTGCTTCATCTTATATAGAAAATAAAATTAGAGAATTAGTCCCATCAATTAAAGAAATACGCCATTTTGATGTTGGACCAGTTATCGGTGGTCACACCGGTGCTGGAATCATTGCCGTATTCTTTATGGGAACAGAAAGATAGAAAATTATGGAAAAAAATACAAATATACCTATTAAAATTGGCGCCATTGGCGGTTTAGACGAAAATGGTAAAAATTGTTTCATCATTGAAGTTGATAACGATATATTCGTTATTGAAGCAGGACTTAAGTATCCTGATAAATTTACATTAGGAATCGATTATATTGTACCTGATTTCACTTATCTTAAAGAAAATGCAAAAAGAGTTAAGGCGGTTATTGTTACTCATGCTCATGATGATATTTATGGATCAGTCCCATATTTATTAAATTGTTTGAATATTCCTTGCTATTTAACAAGCAATACTTTAACTTTAATGAAAGCTGATTTCGAATCATTTTGCGACTTTTCTAAATATGATTTTCGCATAGTGAAACCATCAGATGATATTACTATTTCTGGTCATTTGTTTCATTTATTCTCAACAACTCACTCAGCCGCAGATAGTTTCGGTTTCGCTTTAAAAACTAAACTCGGCTATATAGTTTATACATCCGATTACATAACAGATTATAATGGTTTGAAACATTATACATTTGATTTTGCTAAGGTTTCTTCAATTGCAAATGAAAGAAATACCCTTATGCTTTTAACTGATAGTTCTGGAGCAGATAAGCCAGGAATTTGCACTCCTCAACATACCTTAGTTCCACATATTCGAACACTTTTAGAAGATCAAAAAGATCGTCTTTTTGTCGCTTTATATACACAAAATTTTTATAACATCCAAGAACTCATCGATCTTGTTGTCTTGAACAATAAAAAGATAGTTATTGTAAACGATAGACTTAAAGATGCTTTGCCCGACATCAATTCAACGGGTAATTTGCTCATTCCAAAAAGCAATTATTGCGAAGTAGATGAAATGATCCGCTACGCTAAAAAAGATATCGTCATCTTAATCGCTGGAAGTGGAGAAGAACTGTTTGATATCATTACTGAAATTGCTAATGGCACTTATATAGAGCCAAAAGTTTGCTTAACAAACGAAGATACTTTAGTCCTTGCCTGCCCATCTGTTCCTGGAACTGAAACTATCGCTACTGAGGCTTTAGACGCTTGTTGGCAATCAGGAGCAAATGTAATTTCTCTATCCAGAAAAGAAATATCTTCAATGCATCCTCATCAAGAAGATTTAAAAATGATGATTTTCCTATTCAGACCTAAATATTATATGCCAGTTAAAGGTGAATATCGCATGCTTATGGCCAATGCAAAATTAGCTTTAAACACTGGTCTTGGATATAATTATATGAATACATTTATATTCGATAATGGTATGCTTTTAGGAATTGATGAAAATGGTAAAGTCATTACAAATCTTCCAAAGATTCCTGAAGGATCAATGATGGTTACCGGAAATACAGTTGGCGAAATAAGAACTGAAGTTCTCGATCAAAGAACTCGTTTAGCCGATGATGGAATCATCATTTTATCCGCTGCTGTTTCAGAAAAACAACAAAAAATTGTCAGCTTGCCAGAAATGCAAATGAGAGGTTTTATCTACATTAAAGATCAAACAAATATCGCTTATGAAACCAATAAAATATTCACCGATTCATTGCATGAACTCATGGCAAAGAAAATGATGTCTACTGAAGAAGCAGAAAAGAAAGTTGCTGACAAATTGACAAAGTTCTATCGAAAAAATATAAATAAGTCTCCATATATCAATGTAAAAATCATCAATATTGATGAAAATAAATAATTTATAAGCAAACAAAAATGACCGGGTTTCGGTCATTTTTTATTTATTTAACTAATTCAACACCACGGGAAGTACCAATGCGAGTTGCACCAGCATTAACCATATCTTCAAGATCTTGCTTGTTTCTTACGCCACCAGCAGCTTTTACTCCCATTTCTTTACCGACAGTTTTACGCATTAAAGCAACGTCTTCTTTAGTCGCACCATGAGTAGAAAAACCTGTTGAAGTTTTAACAAAATCCGCTCCTGCATCTTTAGCCAATTGACATGCTAAGACCTTTTCTTCATCAGTTAATAAGCAAGTTTCAATAATTACCTTTAAAATGTGATTGCCACAAGCTTTTTTTATTTCAGTAATTTCATTTCTAACATAATCTTTCTCACCATCTTTAAGTTTTCCAATATTGATTACCATATCTACTTCATCAGCACCAACTTCAACCGCATTTTTTGCTTCAAATACTTTGCTAGCAGTAGTCATTGCACCTAATGGAAAACCAATTACTGTACAAACTTTAACGGAACTTCCTTTTAATAAGTCAGAGCATAATGGTATAAAAGAAGGATTGACACAAACAGAAGCAAAATCGTTTTCAATAGCTTCTTTGCAAAGTTGAGTTATTTGCTCCTTAGTTGCATCAGCTTTCAATAAAGTATGATCAATTAGTTTATTATATTTTCCCATAGTTTCCTCATTTCTATTTTTATTATACCATAATTAGATATTCAATAAACATTTATATTTTTAATAAATATTCTTTTTGGGTGCATATTTATCTAATTATTTATTATTTTCTAGTACAATATATATTTGAGGTGAATTAAATGACAAATGATATTAAATATATTGGTGTTAAAGATTTAGATATAGATCTATTTGAAGGACAATTTATTGTTCCAGAAGGTATGACATATAATTCTTATGTAATACTCGATGAAAAAATATGTGTCTTAGATACTGTTGATAAGAATTTTAAAGATGAATGGTTAAATAATCTCGAAAAAGCTTTAGATGGAAAAAATCCAGATTACTTAGTTATTCATCACATGGAACCTGACCATTCAGCAAATATTAAAGTTTTCATGGACAAATATCAAGAATGTAAAATCGTATCCTCTATCGGTGCATTCAATATGATGAAAAACTTATTTGGAACAGATTTTGCCGAAAGAAAAATAATTGTAAAAGATGGAGATGTTTTAAATTTAGGAAAACATTCTTTATCATTTATAACAGCACCTTTTGTCCATTGGCCTGAAGTTATTTTTTCTTATGATTCTAAAGAAAAAATATTATTCTCTGCTGATGCATTTGGAAAATTCGGTTCCAGATTAGATACCGAGGATTGGGCTTGTGAAGCAAGAAGATACTATTTTGGAATTGTTGGAAAATTCGGTCAAAATGTTGCGAATGTATTTAAGAAAATTGCCGATTTTGATATACAAAAAATATATCCTCTTCATGGTCCATGCTTAGAAAAAGACATTTCATATTATCTTAATCTTTATAAAATTTGGAGCAGTTATAAACCCGAAAAAGATGGAGTTACAATTTGCTATAGCTCCGTTTATGGAAATACAAAAGAAGCTGCTGCTTATTTATTTAATAAGCTGAAAGAATATAATTCAGAATGCTCTTTATTTGATTTGGCTCGCTCTGATCAAGCTGAAGCTTTGGAAGATGCTTTTAAATATTCAAAATTAGTTTTAGCAACCACAACATATAACGGAGATATTTTTCCTTGTATGAAAGAATTTATCAATCATTTAATCGACCATAACTATCAAAATAGAACTGTAGCACTTATTGAAAATGGTTTGTGGGCACCACTAGCTAATAAATCAATGGAAGCAATGTTAAATAATTTGAAAAATATTACAATAATTAAAAAAATTACTATAAAAGGACAAGTAACAAATCAAATCAAATCTGATCTTGATGAACTCGCCAAAACATTTAATGATTAACAAATTTATATTTTTAAATAAAATACATAATTTTAACTTTTTGCAAAAATCCTTGAAATATATGCATTTAAATGGTAGAATAAAATAGTTTTAGGAAAGGGGTAAAGCATGTCTCAGATTAAATCACAGAAGAAGAGAAACATCACCAACGAAAAAGCCAGACAAGCCAATGCTTCCCAGAAATCTACACTTCGTACTGCTTGCAAGAAAGTTGCAAAGGCTGTCGAAGATAAGAATCTGACTGAAGCCAAAGAGCTTTTGAAAGCTGCTGTTGCTCTTATTGATCATAGTGTCTCTACTGGACTTCAACATCAAAATACTGCTAACAGACAAAAAGCTCATTTGATGAAGTTAGTTTACAGCTTAGAAGTTAGTGCAAAAGCTGCTGAATAAATAATGTAGTTTCAGGATCGTTTATCGATCCTTTTTTTGTATTTTAAAAGTGACATTGCTGTCACTTTTTTACTTCCTAGTATTATTAACAATAAATAATTCTAAAGATTTAGATAAATTTTCAGAATATAATTTAAAATTTCGATCTAATTCAAATAAACCTGCAAGAATATTATAAAAATACATCGGTTTTCTGCCATTTATCAATCTCTTTGTCACTGTAACTCTATATGGCTTAGCTTGAAGTTCGGTTGCAATTTCCTGTTCTGACATATATCTAGATAAAGCAAAACTCACCGCAGCAATAAAACGAATTTGTCCAGCCATAATTGCTAAAAGATAATATGGATCATTCCCAGCCATCAATAAATCATGATATAAGCCTAGCGCCGACGATAATTGCCCTTGTAGCATAAATGTTGTCAAATTAAATATATTATCTTCTAATGGTTTATATACTAAAGCTGAAACTTCTTGTATTCCAACTTTATCTTCAACATTTTCAAGTTTTTCCAATTCCATCATCAACTGTGAATAATTTCCCTTTACTCTTTTAACAAGTTCTTCAATTGCATTTTGTTCAAATTTTATTTGTTTAATCGTAAAATAATCAACTGCGATTCTTTTTAATTCTTCATCATCAGGAACTGGAAAAGTCTTTACTTCAGCTTTCTTTTTTAAAAGATCTGTAACTTCATTTTTAGCTAAACTACCTATCACAAGAAGATATAAGTCATTGACTGGATCTGGATCTAAAATATAATCCTTTAAAGCCGGCAATGAATGTTCGTTGCCTCTGGGAGTACGTTCTTTTATATTCGAAAGAAAATAGCATTTATCCATAACAATAATTTTTTTGTTTGCAGTGAAAGAAGGAGAACGAACATCTTCTACAACATCTTGAATAAGATCTTCATATCCCGAAAATGATAAAAACTCCGTATCTTCTAAAGCAACTTTAGTTTGAATATATTTTCTTCTGATCTGTAGCTTCAAATAAGCCGAATCACTTCCTACATAAACGTATATCATATTTAAATTATACTCTATTTTATCTCCTCTTAAAAACTAAATTTATAATGAAGTTAAATTTCTTGCCCATATTTTTTTGTTCTTATATAAAGGAATAGAAATAGAAAGCCGCACAATATCCATTGAACAGACAATCATATAAACTAGCGGCAAAGACAAAGAAGTAAAATTAATTAAAATCGCTGCAAGAGGTATTACAATAATCCATGTCATCAATGAATCAACTGAAAAAGCTAAATATGTTCTTCCTCCTGCTTTTAAAATATTCATAACCGAACTATTAAACCCAAAGAAAGGTATAGCAAAAGAATAAATAAAAATCAAAATATGTGCTATATCTTTTTGTTCTTGGCTTACTTTGCTATAGCAAATAGGCAAAATAAAACTAAGTCCAATCATTAAAAGTAAGGAAAAAATACATATAGAAAAAGCTAAAATTAATAATTTTGTCGCATTGTCCTCCGCTTCTTTTATTTTTCCTTCACCTAGATAATGGCCGATCATTACCCCAATGCCAGTAGAAAATCCAACGAAGATAATATTGAAAATTTCTGAAGCGGTGCTTGAGATACTTAAACTTGATAAAACATCCCCTCTTTGTGAATATAGAGCCGATAATGTTACCATGCTCAATGACCACATAAGCTCGTTTATCGCAACAGGAATAGAACTAATTATCAATTTTTTTGTTAAACTTTTTTCTATTTTAAAATTAAATATATCTTCTATAAAAGGATATTTTTTTACAATAACAACTACAATTATTACTATTAACCCCAATGTTTGCGATAAAACAGTAGCGATAGCCGCACCTTTAACTCCGAGTTCAACAACACCATTAATCAATAAGGAATTAACAAGAATATTTGTAATTAATGAACATGTTGAAGCTATTACTGGAGGAAAAGTATGTCCCATTTCTCGAAGGGTAGTACTTATTAAAACAGTTCCTAATAATGGAATAAATGAAAAAATAACTATATTGAAATAATCATTAGCCAATGAACTGATTACTTCTTTATTAGAATTATTAGAGATAAATACTCCGATAAAAATATCTTTAAATATAAATAAAATTGGAAAACAAATTATTCCCAAAAAAATTAAGGCAAAAATTTTAAAATGAAAAGCTTGCCTTAAATGTACATAATCTTTTTTACCAGAAAATTGTTGTATATAAATTCCCGCACCACCGACAACGCCAAAAATCATAATATTAAAAATAAAATTAACTTGATTTACTGCATATACAGCACTTACCGCTTCATCAGAATAAGCACCAACCATAACATTATCAACAAAATTAATAATGCTGGATAAAAAAGTAGTTAGCATAACAGGTATAACTAACTTGATAAAGAATTTAAGAAATTTTTTATCACTATATGTATTTTTAATCTTTACAAACAAATTACTCATTGAAATAGTATATCACATTTCTTGAATTTAATTTAACAAAAGGGTATCCTATAATATCTTGTTAGTTATAACTAACAAGAACCAAATATAAATTTCTTCATAATATAAGGAGGACTATGAATTACATTTTTTATATAATAATTGGTTTTTCAATAATATTTATTGCCACATCACTCGGTTCAGCAATAATAATTTTTATTGCCACATCCCTCGTTCCAGCAATAATATTTTTTGTTAAAAATAGCGTGTCGGAAAAAATGAATACTATTTTTCTCGGTTTTGCTGGAGGAATAATGGTAGCAGCAAGCATTTGGTCTTTGATATTGCCAGCAATAGATCAATCTTCAAATCTTGGAAAACTTAGTTTTCTCCCTGTAGTAGGTGGATTTCTTCTAGGATCTTTATTTTTAGTTATTCTCGATAAAGTAATTCCACATTTTCATCCCCAAGCGAATATTGAAGAAGGACCAAAAACAAAAAACATCAATAAAGTCACAAAAATGTTTCTGGCAATAACCATACATAATATTCCAGAAGGTTTAGCAGTAGGCTTCTCTTTTGGTTCAGCTTATTTATTAAACACTGAAATTAGTTATATTGCCGCATTAGGTTTAGCAATCGGTATAGCAATTCAAAATATCCCTGAAGGCGCAGCAATAAGTTTACCATTACAAGCAAACTTAAAAAATAAACCAAAAGCTTTTGCCTTTGGTGTTCTCAGCGGAATAGTAGAACCAATAGCAGCTGTACTTGGATTCTTCTTAGCATCCTATATTTCATTTGCACAACCATGGTTTTTATCTTTTGCTGCCGGAGCTATGATATTTGTTGTAGTGGAAGACATAATTCCAGATTCAAAAATAGAAGAAAACCCACATTTGGGAACATGGAGCTTTATTATTGGTTTTTGTTTAATGATGATATTAGATGTCGCTTTAGGTTAATCAGGAAGAACTCTATTTACAAGTTCTAATGGTAGACTACAAAAATCTTTTGGGGTATATTTTTTTCCATCATAAACTATTTCACGAGGACAAATATATCCATTTTTTACATGAATTATTAAATTTCCACCATTGACACCTTGAATCCCACCGAAAGGTAGAAGCTGCATTGTTAAAGGTCCATAATAATTATGTAAGCCTTTAAGAATCAGCTCCTTGCCATCAAGAGTAGTCACTATATCTTCACTTAAATTTATACACTCTTTAAAATTAGTCATTTTTATTTGAACATATATAAAAAGAATAAACCACCTGTATAATGTTTGTATTCTTTCATATCAGCAATCGGTGTAACTTTATTAATTATTTCAATTAATTTTTTACCTTCGTCTGATTTCCAGCTTTTTCTTGGAGAACAAAAAACTAAATTTTTATTTCCTAAAAGACAATTCAACCACAAATTTCCAGATCCAATGCCAAATTCAGCATGAGTAAAATCTTTAAATTCAATAATGTACTCCTCGCCTGTTTTTGAATTTTTACAACGCATTTTTTCTTCATCAAAAACACATCATATTCAGTAAATGTTTTGCCTGGAAGAATATTACTTTCACCAAGAACTAATTTAAAAAAATTTTCCATATCTATTTTTTTTCTCTTTCTATTGTTTTTATTATACACTTTTTTATTTGCATTTCATATTTTTTTAAAAGAAAAATTTGAACATAATATTAATAAGATAAAAAAAGACATTATGCAAAACACTTTTATTCCAAATCGAATTATTAGCAATACCAACATATCTGTTAAAAACAACAAAAGAAAAAGATTTAATTATATTTATAAAGTTTTAATTTTTATAAATTTATAATTATCGGTTAAATTTTCTATCATTAAAAACCAATCCTTTAATCAGCTCTTTCATCTCTTAAATCGACAAATCACAATTATTATTACACCAATCAAAAATCATTGTGCCCAATCCACTAATATAGAAGTTAAAAATATAATTTTTAATTTTGTCATTCGTTTCAAATCTATCAAAAATTGCACAAATCACATCTTTATACACTTTTTTAGAATAAACATCAGTTTTAAATAAATTCGGATAAGTTATGGCGGCTTTATAAACACTTTTATTTTTCTTAACAAAAGATAAATATGGAATTAAAAATTCATCTTTTATAAAAATAAGATCACTTTTAGAAGATTTTATTGATTGTTTATATTTTATTAACTTAATTTTATTATCTATCCTAATTTTAATTTTCAAAAATTATTGCAAAAAAAATGGAGCAGGCGACGGGAATCGAACCCGCGTGACCAGCTTGGAAGGCTGGAGTTCTACCACTGAACTACGCCTGCAGAACTTCTTTTTTTTGATTACTGGCGGATCTGACGAGGATCGAACTCGCGATCTTCTCCGTGACAGGGAGACATGTTAGCCACTACACCACAGATCCAGCTTGTATATTATCTTATAAATAAAAAGAAAATTCAAGTATAATTTTACTTTTTTTAATAGTTTATTATAATTTATCAATTAATATTAAAAGGCTGCTAATAAAAGCAGCCTATTATATTGTAATTATTTATGTCTAGCAATATTGATGAAATCTCCAAAAATATCTTTAGTATAATTAGAAGAATAAGTTGTATCATCTAAGGTTGTTGGATCAAGAACAGTTTTATAAGTGTCACCATTTTTAATAATTATTGAACCAACTGAATAGTTTTGATAAGCATCAAATTGCTTGCTTGTGCCTAAATATATTCCCCAAACAGAAGCAAATGTTAAATTATTATCGCCACCACCATTTTCAAATTCTAAGCTTGAATAAGGAACATAAACATATCCATCAAAATTTGCTGGTAAAAGAATATAACTATTCCAACTTCTTCCACTTGTTGTTTCTGTAACATTACCATCTAAATCATAAAGATAGAATGCTGCATTTAATTTAATCTTAGCTCTATCAGAATCAGTTTCATTTATTCTTAAGTCGATGAAAGATTGTATTCCACTATTTTCTTTAATTCTTAAAATAAAACCATCACCAGACCAATCTAATGTTTGTGGTTTAACAAGCATTGTTGCTAATCCATCTGATGTATCGGCTTTAAATGTAACATCAACACCGCCATTTAATGTTCCTTCAAATGGAAGTTTACTTGGTTCTAATATTTCTCCAGTAAAATTCAAATTAATATATTTGCCATTATAGTCAGCAATGTAATGATTTTTATAAGAAGCTGATGTTTGTTTGCTATTATCTAATACAGTTTTAACAACATCGCCATTTAAAACTTGTATCTCTCCAATGGTATAATTTTGATAAGAATCATAGAAAGCTGAAGTTTCAAAATACATGCCGAATACATTTGCATAATTCATAACATCATTTCCGCTAGCAAAACCAGCTTTAATTGCAAATGATGAATATGGAATATAGATATAACCATCAAAATTAGATTCTAATTTGATGTAATTTCCCCATCCTCTTCCTGAAGTTGTACTCTTTTTTACGCCTTGTAAATCATAAGTATAATATGTAGCACCAGTTTCTAAGACCACGCGATCACTATCTTTTTCATTGATATAAATTGCTATATAAGATTCGCCAGTATTGTTTTTAATTCTAAAGGCAACACCATCACCTGTCCAATCTGAATTATCTGGAATGACTAGTAAATCAGCAACTAAATCTTCTTCAGATTTAGTAAATGTTACATTTACTGCATTTTCTAAGCTTCCAGTAAATCCAGTATCAACTGCTAATAAATCGACAGCAGCTTTAAAATTAGCAACTATTGTATTAACTTCATCAATTGTTTTAGCATCAGTTAAAAGTGCGGTATATTGATCAGCTAAATCCCAATACTTATCTTCTTCAGCTTTGCGGAATATTATTGGATCTTTATAATCAATAATTTCATTTTCAGCTGTTTTCTTTCTTGCAGCTAATTCTTCTTTTTCATATTGATCTTTTGTTTTCAAAGTTAAAATAGCTTCATAAAACTTCTCATATGCTGTATCAACTTCTGATTTTGTTTTAGCATTATTAATTTCTGTATTTGCAGTATTTTTAAAATCAGCAATTTTAGTCTGTTCTTCTTCACGATAATCATCTAATTTAACAAATGTTTCTACCTGTGCTAAAACTTCAGTTTTATATGCATTCAATTCTTCTTGAACATATTGATCATCTGTCTTTAATTTAGAAATTTCTGCTTTAAAATTAACCAATACTTCATCAATTTCTGCCATTGTCAATTTTTCATTAACACTTGCTATAGTTTCTGTTTTTAATTTATTTATCAAAACTTTTTCTTCTTCTCTATATAGTTCAAGATCAACAAATGATGAAATTTGTTCAATTGCATTTTGTTTATACTTTTCTAATGCTTCAGCATCTAAATCGCTTTTTGTCTTTATACGATCAGCTGCCGCTTTATAATCGCTAACTATTTTTTCAATTTCCTCAATAGCTGAAGCATTTTGTATTAAAGCTTTTGTTGTTTCAATCATCGATTTTATTTGCTCGGCTTGTTCTGGCAAATAAAGACTTAAATCTTTATATTCTTCTACTTCTTTTATTGCATTTTCTTTTTCATCCTTTAAAACATCAACAGATGAAGTAGAAGAAGATGATGATGATGGAGAAGAAGAACTAGAGCTTGAAGAAGAACTAGATGGAGTAGTAGATAACGTACTATTGCTAGATGATGATATAGATGATGAAGATGAGGAAGGGTTCGAATTAGAACTAGATGAAGGATTTATTGTACAACCAGTTAAAGGAATACTACAGACTAATAATCCTAAAACCATATATTTTTTTAGATCTGATTTTTTCATCATTATCTCCTATTTTATAATTTCTTCTATTGTTGGGAGAGAAGAAATAGCTCCTTTTCTACGAACACAAATCGAAGAAGCAACTTGTGCCAAATCAATAGATTCTTCAATACTTTTGCCCTTTGATATAAATGCCGCAAAAGTACCATTAAAGCAATCTCCAGCTGCTGTAGTATCTATCGCTTGTACAACATGTGCTGGGAACATCTTTTTCATTTTTTTGTCAGCGTAATAAACACCTTTTTTGCCTAAAGTAACCAAAACTTTTTCAACGCCTAAAGATAATAAAGACTCTACAGCTGTTTCAATATCTTCTTCTCCTGTTATCAATTTTAATTCAGTTTCATTAGGAGTTAGATATGTAACATTTTTTAATAAACTCTCTGGCAATTTATTTCCAGGTGATGGATTTAAAATAAATATTTTTTGATATTTTTTACATATTTCACCTAAATACTCTACTGTTTTTAAAGGGATTTCTAGCTGACTAATAACAATATCAGTTTCTTTAATCAAATCGATATTTTCATCGATAACTTCTTTTGTCAACGAAAAATTAGCACCAGGAACAACAATAATTCTATTGTCATGCAGTTCCTCTTCAATAAGAATTGAAGCACAACCAGTAGTGACTTTTTCATCAACTTTCAATTTTAATTTAACGCCTTTATTCTCTAGAATATTTTTTAATGAAATACCATTTGCATCGTTGCCAATGGCACCAAGCATTGTCACATCTCCACCCGCTAAACTAGAGGCAACAGCTTGATTAGCACCTTTGCCTCCTGGGCATTGAATAAAAGAATTTCCAAATTTTGTTTCACCTTGCAAAGGTAATTTATCGACATAAGTAGTCAAATCCATATTTATACTACCAACGACTAAAATCTTCATAAATTCTCCTTTCAGAAAGATTTCATCTATCATCAGTTTCTTTTTTTATTCTATCTTGCTCCTCTCTATATAGTTGACTATAAAATCTATCTGCTATTGATACTTCAATAAAAGCAATAATTCCATAGCCAACAACTAACATAATCGGCCAAAACATGTAATAAGCGAAAGCAAATATCGCTAAAGTTATAAATAAAGTTAGAGTTAAAAACACTTTTTTTCTTGCGATAAGACAAGCTTTTTTAAACCCCATCAAAGTTTTTTCATCTTCAAAATAGCTTCTTAATAAAGCTAAATGAATCAAAGCACAAGTAAGAGCAATTAAAATACCGATAACAACAACCATGCTTAAAATTGCCATAATTGGTAATGCACTATTTAACATTAGCTGATAAGATAAATATATTGAATAACCAAGAATTCCATATATTGGAGTAAAAACGCACCAATAGCGCCATCCAACAGAATAATTCTTTTTTAAAGATAAAAAATAGTCTTTAAAAGGTCTTACATATGTTTCTTTTTCTCTTTTACATGTTTCAACAAGAGCAAATATTGAAGGAAAAATTAAGAATGTCAAAGAGAAAATAACAGTTATCATAAATTCAAAATTCAAGATGAATAAATCCGCTATTATTTTTAAAATCCGATATCCCTTCGAATCCATTTTTCTTTCAAAATCACTCATTTAATCTACTCCGTAATTTCCATTTTATATTGGAACAATCTATATAAACCTAAAGTGCCCCAAAATGAAGAATAATTATTTGCAACCGTATAAACGCAATCGATAGATGTATTCGATAATGTCCAACCATAAGGATCTGTTGCTAATCCACAATTATGATTAAGATTATATCCAGATATTGAAACATCGATTTTATCCATTTCATTCCAAGAATCACCAACGACATTGAACAATGTATATCCTGGATAAAAATCTGGATTTTCAAAATCTTCTTCTAGATAATAAATTGTTGCTGAAGAAGAAACATTAGCGCCATCTGGACTTGGATGATCATCTTTGATCATATAAATTCTGCCAGAAGTAGGATCATAGGCATAATCTGCGTTAGAAATATAATCTTGTAAACCATTGAGATTTTTTAATCCTCTTGTTATTACTCTTTTTGATCCATCGCTGACCATCTGCGGATTATTCAAATCCTTTAGATTCCATCTTTCAACAACTTCATATGTGCTTTTTCCATCACCAACAGTATAAAAAAGTAAGATTTCACTTTTTCTATCGACAGAAACTAAACTTGGTTGACCATAACCCCATTGAAATCCAGAATTATCATTTAATTCATAATCACAAAATGGTCCATCACCAACTTTTATCCAAGGTCCTTCAGGAGATTTACTAACAGCTAATCCAACTTCATTTGAAGTATTATCGCTGGTTACACAGCCTAAATAAGCCATAAGATAATTATAATTTTCTTGATTATAAGTAAATTCTCCTTTAACTACCGAAGGATCACATACATGCCGAGAATCCCATGAATTCTCCGTAGGTTCCAAAACATATTGAATATCGCTATATATAAATCGACCTGTTTCGTCCTTAACACCTTTGCGATAAGCTACATAGTCAGTTACATTGCCATGTTTTTTATTAGCACAATAATAAATATGTCTTACTCCATCTTCTTCAAAAATTGTCGGACAGTAATTATAAAAGTATTCCATAGTCTTATCTTCACCTTTATTGTGTTCAAATAGTTGATAATTTGTTAAATCAACACTTATTGAAGAGGAAGAGGAACTAGAAGAAGTTGATGAAGTAGAAGATGATGTTGAAGAAGAACTAGAAGAAGTTGAGCTTGTCAAATTAGAAGAATTATTCATATTTTCACATCCTGATAAAGCTAACGTTAATAAAGCGATAAAAAACAATCTCTTTTTCATATATTCACCTATATTTCTCTTTCCACATATAATTCAACATCATATTCCACAATTGCTGGGGTGAAGATATATTGAGTATCTCCACTATTTCCAACTGCAGAAACACTAAATGCAACCTTTTGTTTAAAAGAAATAAGTTCTCCGTAAGGATTAGAGATAAAGCATGGAGAATAAATTCTTTCCCAACCAAATTCTTGATTTGGATCATCGCTATCTAAAACTGCTGTATCAAGATCAGAAATTGCACTATAGATTATCTCCCACTGATAATCAAAAGGATTAGTAAGTATATTTAAATTAGCTTTTGCTATTTGAATAGAATCGCTGGTAGCCGGCATTGACATAACCGGATTTCTATCTCTTACCACATAGATAGATTCTTTTTCTTTATCAATTACAAAATCTGCGTTATTGAAAACAACATCAGCGTTCTTATCTTGCAGACCATGGCTAGAAAGAGCGGAAGGTTCATTGGATTTAATATCATTTAAATCTGTGCAATCGAAGTAAGCAACTCTAGTTGAAGTAATAAGGGCATCAGCATATGTATAAAAGCAATACAATTTTCCCTTTTTATCAAAACTGACTAAGGATGGGGCACCACATCCGTAGGCGGAACCTAAAGCATAGGATGAATAATTGATCACAGCTTTATCGCCGACTTTAATCCAATTTTCCAAATCATTTGATACCGCAAATCCTATTTCATAAAGTCTATCTTTGACTTTGGAATTTCCCTGATAGGCCATAAGATAACTATATTCAGATTCTTCATATTTGAAAGTTCCTTTGATGACATCAGGATTAGAAACACGGACAGAATCCCATTTATTTTCACTAGGTCTTAAAACAATTTTCGCATCAGAATATCTATATCCATTTTCATCTTTTTCTCCGATGCGAAGTCCAATTACATCACCAGATTCAAAAGATTTTTCATTGGTGGTATAAAAGACATATCTTTTTCCGTTTTCTTCAAAAATAGAAGGGTCTTTATCATAAATGCCTAAAGGATCATCAAATATCGGAGCAATTCCATAATTTGTTTTATGAACAAACGAACTGCTGCTAGAAGATGAACTAGTACTATTAGAAGAAGTAGAAACAGAACTATTGGAATTTATCGAAGAACTAGAAGAACTATTAGTATTATTGCAAGATGCTAATAAAACTAAAGGCAAAGCTAGTAACCACCATCTTTTCATAAATTGTCCTCCATATTATTTCGAATTGAAATATTTGATTCTTCAAATAATGTACTGATACTTGTATTATTGAAATAGACACCGAAATCAGAGATAACAAAAGATAATCCTTCATTGTTTGAACAGTCTGTTGTTACAAAAAATCCTGACATTGTTGCTGATAAATCAAGTTGCATATCTCCGATTGTACACCAGCTAGGAACTGAATATTGGGAAAAATCAATTCTTATATATCCTTCAAATCCTACTGGAATAACTATGGATGGCTTAGCCACTCTGATAAATTCTTGCTTTGTATTGATATCATAGTACATGATCATCGCACCGAGTTGAACATTCCATCTTTCAGCAATATTCTGATTATTCTTTTTGGTCATCTCCTCAAACTCGAGGTTGATAGTAATCTCTTTTCTGGAAAGATTTTTTAAGTAGCAAGTTACTCCTTTAGCATTTTGATCTTTAGTTTCACCGCCATCAGACCAATTTGTCCAATCTTCGGTATAATATTTAGGAAATACATCAAAGGAGCCATAAATATTATTGTTGGCAATAACTTCGCCGATGTCAACTTGAATTCCTTTATTTCCGCCATAGGTTTCAACAAGTGTATTTGTCAATTTAGAACCGCCACTCCATACCGGAAATTCACTATTTAATTCCATATCATCTTTGACATGGTCTATTCTTTCAAGATATTTAACATCACCTTTTCGATAAGCTAAAAGACTACTTTTTTCATAGCGGACAAAATTTATATAATCCTCATTAAGTAATTTGACAAAGGTCTGATTGAATTGCTCATCATCTAAGCTTTTCATATCGATATAAGAAGACACTTTATTATCCTTTTCAATAATTTGTAAATCTCCGAATGTCAAACTAGTGAATGCGTCATAATTTTTAAAGATTGAAGTACTAAAGACAATCTGTTTTACATCAGTTGGATCAACGCTTTCTCCGGTTTTAAATAATTGTATTGGTAAGATCATCCATCCATCAAAATTTGCTGGAATTGTAATAGCGCTATCCCAATCTCTCCAAGAATTAATAGACAACGATCCATCAAGAGATTTAAAGAAAATATTCTTTCCCGTTTCTTTATTTACGTAAAATAGAACATTTCTTCTATTTTTTAACGCCATTGTAATCGGAGTAGTAATTGAAACTTGGTTTTTAATTCTTATAGATAAGGCATTAGCATTAGTTCCTAGTGTTCTAACACTTGGAGCTATAGCCCATTGAGCAGAAATATCGCTTTCAGCACCTTTATAAGAAAGTTGTAATCCTTTATCTAAATTTTTCGATAAGGATAGTTTATCGAAATCTATATCAGAGCTCACTTCTCCACTTCCAACGCTCTTATGAGAAATATTTATATATTCGCCATTGTAATCTTTTGAATAATAATTTGCATATGTCAGATCATTGAGTTTAGAAGGATCCAATACCATTTGAGATTTTCCATCTTTTAATATTTCAACTCCACCGATAGAAAAATTAGAAAAGGCATCATAATAAGTGTTAACTTCAAGATAGATAGCATATATACTGGAATAATTCATTGTTTTATTGCCATTTCCATATCCATCAAGAATTTGCATTCCTGAATATGGAACATAGATATAGCCATCAAAACTTGCAGGCAATACTATTGCATTATCACCATCTCTAAAAGCAACTTGTTTTTCAGCGCCATCAAGAGAATAAAGATAATAACTTTCACCAGGTTTAGCAGAAACTCTATCGGAATCCGTTTCATTTATATATAAAAACATTGGAGAGCCACCACCATCTAAGATGTTATTTTTTATTCTAAATGCCAAGCCATCACCACTAAAATCTTGGCTGACATTAGGAGTTATTTTTAAAGCAGAAGTAAGATTTTGTGGAGCAGTAACATAAGACACTGTCACTCCTCCCTCTAAAGTAGAAGTAAACTTTGAATTCGAATTTGCTTCTTTCATCGGTAGATACATTAAAGAGAAAAGCAAAATTGAAGCTGGTAGAACAGATATTTTAGCTTTCATTTTAATCTCCTTTTAAATTTTAAAAACTGTTTCTAAAAAATATTCAAAAAATTCTTTAACATCGACAGATTCAGCATAATGTATTTTCTTTCCGTGATCATCGATAAGAGTTACAGCTCTTTCATTATTTTCCAAGCCGATAAATACATTATCTTCTTTGAATTTACAGACATCTTTGAATATGGTTGTTACCGCTAAAGGGTCATGCATAACAGGAACGCTGAATTCATAATGTTTAAACCATTTTGCCATCATATCTGATAATAAAGAAAATCTTTTTCCATCGACTTGTTTTAATTTTTCACGATATTCTGCCAAAAGCTTAACTTGCATCGTAACATTTAAACCGACAGCATATAAAGGAACATCTGCTTCATATACTATTCTGGCTGCTTCTGGATCACAGAATATATTCCATTCCTTGCAATTTACATTAGTTGGATCTCCACCCATAATTCTAATTTCTTTTAAAAGAGAACAAATCGAAGGATCTTTTCTAATAGCTAAGGCGATATTTGTCAGAGGACCGATTCCAACGAGAGTTATTTCATTAGGATATTTATGAACTTGCTCAATTATGAAATCAACCGCATGTTGTTTTTCAACTACTCCTTCATCCATTTCATTAGAATATTGAGGAATTAAATATTTTCCATTTTCGTCTAATTTTTCCTTTGCCTTAATTTCAGGCGAAAGCAAAGTTTCAACTTTTGCGATAAGAGGTTCGTCACATCCAGCATAGACCTTAACATCTTTACCAAATGTTTTAATAAGATAACTAGCCATCTTTGCTCTTTTATATGAATTTCTAAAAACAGTTGTCACACCTAATAAATCAGCATTTTTTTCGTTTAATAGAATTGAAAGAGCAAAAGCATCATCGATATCATCTCCGATATCAGTATCGAGAATTATCTTATTCATGAGTTGCTCCTTTCCAATAAGAGAAATCGCCATTTGGACCAGTGACTGGAGATTTATAACCATCTAAATGAGTAGGCCAAGCTTTAGAAATGCCTAAAGCTTCTAAAGCTCTTTTATATCCAACAGCATTGAATTCTTTAACTTTTGCTAAATCATATCTTTTATAAAGATAATCTATAGCTGTTTGATATTCATTCATAGCACCTTCATTATTTTTACTTCTAATAATTCTTGGAAGATATTGTGCCCATCTTTGTGTTGCTCTATTTTCATTTGTCGTAATATCATTATAGTTTTCAACGCTGGCATCATCTTTTAAGAAACTAGCAGTATAATCATAAGAATATGGAGATAATGGTTTTTGCAAATTATCGATGTAGATATCAACTTCTTTTCTTCCGTTCATCGGTCTGATCTTATTTATATAAGCTAAATTCATCAATAACGTCATCTGGTACAAACCATATTTTGCAGTATTATCATTTTTAGAATCAGTTAAATATTGGTCGGTCCATTCTACTTCAGTATGGGTTTCATCTTTCCATTTCCAGGTGACATTTTCTTCACCAAAAGCGACTAATCTTTGCCCTTCTTCAGAATATAAGAAATCCAGAAGTTTTATAACTTTATCAGGTCTTTTACATTTTGTCGGAACCATTGTAAATAGATATCCCATTCCTCGAATATCTTGCAATATTGGATCATCACCTTTAGAATTTCTTAAAACCAATGGAACATATTTAATATCTGAATTATAAGCAGAAATAAAACCTTGAGAATAGTCTTGTGGAGTAACCATAGAAACGAAGACATTCCCTTGTGCTATTTTTGTTTTAATCTGGGAAGCATTGGCCGAAAAATTAGAATCATCTATCAATTTTTCTTGATAGCAATCATTTAAAAATTTTAAAGTTTCTTGATAATTTTCATGTTCAATATTGTAAATATAATTTCCATTTTCATCTTCAAATGGGGTAGAAAAATATTGTGAGAGCCATTTGACAGAATCATTGCCTTCAGTATCAAAGACATCCATTTGAATTGGTATTGATTTATCATATTTATTTTTTATATATTTGCATCCTTCAATAAAAGAAGAAGGTGAAGTCATATCGCTGCCAATAGCGGCGGTCGCTTCTTTATACCAATCTTCCCTAACTAATATTCCACCATTAGGTTGCATTTTTTCATCTTTATCAACATAAGAGCTAGAATAAGCAAAATTAGGGAAGCCATATGTTTTGTCATTTCCTAATGAAAACCAATTGAAAACATCTTCCTGAAGACGGGTTTTCATAGAAGGTGCCCATTTATCGATAAGATCATTCATCGGATAAACATATCCTTGCATAGCAAGCTGTGTGCATTGTTGATACCAGCTTTGAACTGAAATTAAATCTGGTAAGCTATTGCCAGCAATCATATTGGAAAGCATTGCACCATCATCGGTTACAGGAGAGATGAAATTAATTGTTATCCCTGTTTTTTCCTTAATTAATTGTGATACACGATCATCCCCATAAGTTGACCAAGTAAACGAAGCATCATTTACATACCAGGTAATCGTTGTTTCTTCATTATCAGTAGTCCATGAATCTACACCTTCCGGAGTAGATGGAAAATCTGGAAGAGTTACATCAGCATAATTATTATTTTTTGAAGAACTCGTACTTCCTTGTTGACCTCCAGTAGAACTATTTCCGCTTCCGCTTGAAGAAGTATTAGAATTACAGCTTGTAACAAGCATTAAAGCTAATAGAGCTGCACTCAAAGTTTTAGTTTTCATTTTTTCTTTCACTTTCTATCCTTTTAAAGAGCCAATTACAACCCCTTTTGTCAACATCTTGAAGATTAAAGGATAAACTACCAAGATAGGAATTACCGAGATGACAATAGCGGCAAAAGATACAGTTTCCGCTGAGATATTTCCGATCATTTCCGCCGGCATACCAGCGATGAAACTACCGGAAGACTCTTTGATTACTTTCATCAAATAATATTGTAAAGTCCAAAGATTTGTATCTGTTGTATAAAGCATTGTGTCATAAAATGAGTTCCAATGTCCTACTGCTATCCATAGACCAACAGTCGAGACAACTGGCATCGATAGAGGAAGAATTATTGAAGTAAAAATTTTAAATTCACTTGCCCCATCCATAACAGCAGATTCCCTGATTTCTTCTGGAATTCCTCTAAAGAAATTTGAAAAGACCAACATGTTATAAACTGAGAATAATGAAGGAATTATATATACCAAGAAATTGTTGAACAATTTCAAAGAAACGATTATTAAATAATAAGGAACCGTTCCTCCGGAAAAAAACATTGTGAAGATAAATATTTTATAAAATATACTTCTACCACGAAGATTTGTTCTCGACATAGCATAACCAACTACTGCGGTAAAAAGTAAGGCAGAAACTGTTCCAATTATCGTTCTCGCCAAAGTTATGCCATAGCTTTTCCAAAGACGTGAATCTTTAAAAACAGTGAGATAGTTTTGAATTGTTACATCATGTGGCCAAAAATAAATGTTTCCTTTAATATAGTCACTATCCGTCGCAAACGAACAAGCAAGAACATAAATCATCGGATAAAGACAGATAAGAGCGAAAAGAAATAATGTTATTATATTGAAATAATCAAACCAAGTTTTTTTACTTTTTTTACCATCCGTTCCTTTCATCTTCATCGCATTGAAATCGCGTGCCATTTAAATCACCCCATTTCCAGTAACTTTTTTACAGATTTTATTGCCGACAACAAGTAGAATAATTGCAATAACTGATTTAAAAACACCTACTGCAGTGGTATAGGAATATTGTTGATGAATAATACCATTTTTATAGATGAAGGTATCCAACACTTCTGATGTATCAAGATTTATTTGATTTTGGAATGTCCAAATATGATCAAAGCCATTGTTCAAAATTCCAGATAGAGAAAGTATAAAGAATAAGACAATGGTCGGAGCTATAGAAGGAATGGTTATGTGGATAATTCGATGCCATCTATTAGCCCCATCCATACGCGCTGCTTCATATAATTGCGGATCAATTCCTGCGATAGCAGCAATATAGATAATCGCTCCCCATCCTAGACCTTTAATGATGGAGGTAATTATAATAGTTCCCCAGAAATACTGAGCTTCACCAAAATTAATAGATTCTGTAATAAGATGCAGATTTTTCAAAACTGTATTTATTACTCCATTGGTATCGAGAAGAACTAATATAATACCTCCGAAAACTACCCAGGAAAGGAAATACGGAAAATATGTTATTGTCTGAATAAATTTGCGGAATTTCTTCGATCTTATTTCACTTAGCATTATTGCAAAGATAATAGGAGCTGGAAAATTGATTAAAAGCTGCAATAAATTTAAACCGATTGTATTCAGCATTACATTTTTGAAATCCGGATCCGTGAAAAAATTGATAAAATTATCAAATCCACACCAAGGAGCATCAGTTATAGCTTTAGTGATTGAAAGATATCCATCCCCATCTTTAAAAGCCAATATTATGCCGAACATCGGAAGGTAAGCAAATATGAAAATGAAGATTATTCCAAGCATCGCCATTAAAAATAGTTGTATTTCCGATGGTTTCCATCTTTTGCTTTTTCTTTTTGGAAACTTAATACTATCTAATTCTTTCTTCATTTAAGCCTCCTTCCTTTTTGCTACACTATCTCTTTCGACTAAACTAGAAGGAATAACTTGGAAAATTACCTCTTCATTTCCCTTTTCTAAGACATTGATGATATTCTCACCAATTACTTTCGCTATTCCTTTAATATCTTGATGAATTGTTGTTAATGGAACATCAAGCAGTTCTGAATAAATCAAATCATCATAGCCAATTAATGAAATATCTTCCGGAATATTTTTTCCTGCTTCTTTTATAGCTTTAATAGCTCCGTATGCCATCATATCATTACAAGCAAAGATGGCAGTTATTTTTTCATCAAGCAGTTTTTTAGTTTCTTCATATCCTGTTTGGAAATCAAAGTTTCCTCTTTTAACAAGTTTTTCATCATAGGCAATATGATTATTTTTTAGACAATCAACATAACCAAGGTAACGATTTCTCGCTGATGATGTTTCAATAGGACCAGTAATGCAACCGATGCACTTATGACCATTATCAATAAGATATTGAGTAGCAATCATCCCACCCTGATGGTCATCGCATACAACTTTACTTTTTATATCTCCTTCTAGTTGTCGATCTACTACAACATAAGGAATATTGATTCTTGCTAAAAGTTCATTGATTTTCAAAAGATTACCATCAGTAAGAGATTCACTGCTTGGACAATAAATAAGAAAATCGATCATTCTTGAAGCTAAATCACTTATAGAACTATAATCTTTTTCAAATTTATCATTTGAACTGCAAATTATAATATTGTATCCATATGATTCAATTATTTTTTCAACATTTTGAGCAATTTCAGCAAAGAAGGCATTCTCGATACTCGGCATTACATAACCGATAGTTTTAGTTTTCTTGGTTTTTAAACTCGAGGCGATAACATTAGGTTGATAACCTTGTTCTTTGGCTATTCTTTTCACCCTTTCAATAGTTTCATTAGGAATACATCCTGCTTTATTATTGAAAATCAAAGAAACTGTTGTAATCGAGACACCAGCTGCTGAGGCTATATCTTTTATCGTAGTTCTTTTTTTCATATTTCACCTACTTTAAATTGATATCAAAATGAGTATCACGAGCACCTAATTCTTCATATTTCAACTTCAATTTATAATCTTCTTTTTCATTGAAATCATCCGAAACTTTGATTATGAATTTATTATCGAAATTATTTTCATTAGGAATTACAAATTGAGCAAATTTTTCTTTTCCATAATCTAAAAGCCTTGAAAATTTAATTGTAATTCCTTGATCTTTTGTCAAAGCATCGACATTGGATGAAAAACTATATTCAATATCATGAAGTTCAAATTTTTTTACTAATACCGCAAGAGTCTTTTCATAAATGGCTTTATCGACATCGATAAGATAATCGCCAATTTTATATTTAAATCCAGTGACCTTTTTCTTCTTTTCTTTACCGTTTTTAGCAGTATAGATTATTTCATCTTTAATTCTAAATAGTTTTCCTAAAACTTTATTGGTATCAGGAATAGAATTTATCAAAACTTCACCATCTTCCCTTACTTGAATTAAATGAGAATTTACATCGAAATCAAATTCACTTCCTTCTGAAATCTCTTCATCCAATATTGCAAAGATAAGGTAATTATTAATTTTGATATGAGCTAAATACTTATCATCTATCTGTTCACATTTTTCTATAATTCCTTTGTAACTATCGCCTTTAACAATAGCTTCTGTTGGAATTTTAAATTCATATATATTATTCTCTTTTAAAATATTTTTAAAATATGGTGGCAAAACATATTTTTGATCAAACAAATTTATTGCTCCATCTTCCACTTTGAGATTAAAGTGCCGATATTTAGGAATGCGCGGAAGCAATGTATTTTCATTTTCTAAATCAAAGAAATGTAATTTTGTAGGATCCACATAAATACTAACTTCTTGATCAGCAACAATTGTTGAAGTATTTTTTGTTTTAAATATTATATTATCTGCTGTTCCAATTACGTTAGCATTAACCAAAGTTTCAGCCCCTAATTCTTCGATAACTTGAGCTTTGACTTTTATTGAAAGCTGAGGGTTATTTTCAACTAATTTATCATCATAATAAAGGTCTTCAGAGCGAATGCCTATTGTTATTTTTCTTCCATCAAAATATTTAGCATCCATTTTTTCAATAGTTGTAGATGGAATTATCAAAGTGTTATTAGAAAAACTCAATTTGAATTCTCCATCGATCAATTTAATATTGCCTTCAAAGAAATTCATCTGTGGAGTTCCAATAAAACCTGCAACAAATTTATTGATAGGATAAGTATATAAATTTTTTGGTGTATCAATCTGTTGAATAAGACCTTTTTTCATAACAACAATTCTAGTACCCATAGTCATAGCTTCCGTTTGGTCATGTGTAACATAGATAAAAGTTGTCTGAAGTCTATTATGAAGTTTAGAAATTTCTGTTCTCATAGTCGCACGAAGTTTAGCGTCAAGATTTGATAAAGGTTCATCGAGCAAAAAGACCTTTGGATTTCTAACTATCGCTCTTCCTAAAGCTACTCTTTGTCTTTGACCACCAGACATTTCCTTTGGTTTTTTTTGAAGATATTCTTCAATATCCAAAATTTTCGCCGCTTCATGAACTCTTCTATCGATTTCAGCTTTATTAACTTTCGCAATCTTTAATCCATACGACATATTTTCATAGACTGTCATATGAGGATAAAGAGCATAATTTTGGAAAACCATAGTAACTTTTCGATCTTTAGGCTCTAAATCATTGACAAGCTTATCATCAATAAATAAATCTCCCGCAGTAATATCTTCAAGACCAGCAATCATTCTTAATGTTGTAGATTTACCACAACCTGAAGGTCCGACAAAAACTATAAATTCATGCTTTTGAATATCTAAATTGAAGTCAAAAACTGCTTGAACATGATTATCATAGATTTTATTAATATGTAACAAAGAAATATATGCATCATTTGGAGCTATTTTTTTATTAGACTTATTTTTCTTTTCATCTAACAAAACCTCTTTATGATATTTTTCTCGTTCTTTATTTTTTTGTTTCTTATCTTTTTTCAATTCATAATTCTTTTTCAATTTATCAAAAAATTTCATATTAATCCTCCAAATCTTTTAGACTTTTATATCCATGAATAGCACCTTTTACTAAACAAGTCCTTTTACCGCATTCATTTCCTCTAGATAATATCTTTTCGATATCTTCTTCTAAAATATTATCTAAATTCAAATTGTATAAATAAGACAAGACACCAGCCATAAAAGAATCACCACAGCCTATAGTATCAACAGGTATTACTTTACTGGCTTTTTTAAAATATAATTTATTTTTATAATAGCAATAAGAACCATTTTCACCATCAGTAACAAAAACTATTTTCTTATTATTAAATTTCTTTAAGGCTTCCGATAAATCTTTAATATTTGTTAGCATCTCCAATTCATCTTTAGTAACTTTTAAAATGTCGACAAATTCAATCATCTTTAAATAATAAGAAATATAATCTTCATCTTTTTCAAAGATATCTGAACGGAAATTAACATCAAAAGAAATTACTTTTCCTTGTTTTTTATATTCTTTTATAACTTCAAAGATAGTTTCTCTTGCTTCCTTGTTTGATAAAAATAAGGAGCCAAAATGAACATATTTTGTCTCCTTATTAGGAAAGGAAATCAGCTCTTCTTTATTGAAACAATAATCAGCTCCAATCTTTCTTAAAAATTGAAAATTGCCTTTGTCTTTTAAGAAGAAAGCAATCGTTGTCATTCTATCTTCTTTTTGTTTTACAAAAAGATTTAAGCATTCTTTATGTTCTTGTAATTGGTCTAGCAAAAAATCACCGATAACATCTTTTCCTACCACTCCATAAAAAGTAGTATCGACATCTAAATCTGCTAAATTACTAGCAACATTAAAAGGTGCACCACCTAATTTGCCTTCTAATTGAAGAGAATTCGATGCTATATTACCAACCATATCAATTAAGATTTCACCAATTACTAATATCATTTTATTTAACCTCAATATTTTCTGATAATAAAGAGATTTCAACCAATTTATTGCTCTTTAAACTAAATCCATCTTCTTTAGAAAAATTAATAAAAGAGAATCCTTCTTCAAAATTATCAAAATAAATTTCTACATAAGCATTATCAATATAAATGTCAATAACACAATTAGATGGAATTTCTTTCTTTAAATATCTTTTCCCATCTTTAGCATAACTATCTTCAACACCATTTAATGGAATTGAAACATTTGATCTATCAAGTTGATAAATATTGTTTTTACAGTCTATGACAAAATTAACTTTATCGCGTTTTGAATCGAAGAATTCTAAGGTTAAACATAATTCTTCATCTTTTTCAAATTTTACTTGATAATGAACATGACAATTATGATAAGTTTGAGATTCACCATTTAATTTTATCTTTTCTATCTTTTTTTCTGTAACATAGTTTTCCAAAGAAAGAGGAGTAAAAGATAAAACACCATTTTTTTCTTTAATTTTCTTGAATAGAGAGAAAGTATTTATAAAATCATTATGGATTTCATCTAAATAATATCTTCTTCCCCACATTTGAACCCAGTTAACCAAAATCTTTTCATCATCATAAACTGTAGGAGCATAATATTCTAAGCCATGATCTATTTCTTTTACTTTTTCAATAGTTTGTTCTTCATGAATGAAATCTCCTTTTAATTTAAAATAAACGCAAGAAGAAACATTAGCAAAATTACCATCTTTTTCTTTGATATTTTGTGGAGACATAATAATATAATTATTGTCTTCAAAAGAAACTAAATTAGGGCATTCAAACATCGTTCCAAACTTATCTGATGAAACAAGCTTTTTCAAGAAATGGAAGTGGAAGATATCTTCTCCTTCATAAAGGACTAACATCGCTTCTTTTTCATCTTTAGATTTACTTCCAACTATAATATATAGTTTTCCATTCTTTTTAAAGATGCATGGATCTCTAAAATCATAAATTGAAGCGCAAGAAGGAATATCTTTTGTATCGATAATCGGGTTAAGATCATATTTATCAAAATTAACACCATCTTTGCTATAGGCAATATTTATAGTTTGATAATATTTTCCATCTTCATGAAGAGCAAATCCTGTATAAACAAGATATAAAGTATCATCTATAACAATAGATGAGCCAGACCAACATCCAGAGTTATCATAAGGCATATCTGGAGCAATAGCACAGCTGGTCTTTGAAAAATGAATTAAATCTTCGCTGGTAACATGTCCCCAAAAGACATTTTCCGCTTTAGTATCATAGGGATTATATTGGAAAAATATATGATAAATCCCATGAAAGAAATTGATGCCATGCGGATCATTACACCATCCAAAATTTGGAGATAAATGATAACTTGGACGAAACTCATTTTTATTTGTTTTTTTGTTTCTTAAAAATTCATTTGCATGTTTTAAATCTTTCATGGGATAATCCTTCCTTTATAAGCAAGCGCTAATCGCTTGTCCTAATAATCTATATCCTTCTCTATTGAGGTGAAGGTTATCATCGCGATAAAGACTTTCATTCAAGTATAAGTCTTTATTAGCATCATAATAAGCACTGGTTTCACCTTTAGGAAGATATACAAAATCTTCTGTCTCAAAATATTTTAACTTATCAGAAGCTTTTTCTGCTACATATTCCTTTATAGCTTTGTTAAGAGCTTGTTGTTTTTCATTTCTTCCATCATTCATCTTACTTGGACAAGTAACTAAAGGAATATAACAAACATCAGCAGTTGAAAATTTTGTCATTACTGAATCAATAACATTTTTTACATATCCTGTAGTTTCTTCAACAGTGGCGCTTGAATCAGCAAAATCATTTCCACCCATGCGGATAAATACTCTTAAAGGAGAAGAAGTTAATCCATCAAGTGTATCAATATTAGTACTCCAGAATTTAGCGGTAGAACCACCAAGACCAAAATTTATTGGATTTATATCTCCACCAATATCTTCTTTAACAGTGGTCCAAAAAGAAAAATATGAAGCGCCCAACATCAATGTTGATGAACTTAAATCAGTTTTAGCTTCTCTATTAACAAAAGCTTTCAAAGATTCTTCAAAATAATTACCAGATACTAATTCAACACCTTTAAATGTTCCTTTAACAATACGACCATCAGAGTAATACATTGTTCCTTGTCCATCGATCCAGTCATTTTTAAATTCACCTTCAAATTTCAAAAATTCAGTTCCTGGTTCCCAATAAACAGTACCATAACCTTGACGGACATCATTTTCCCAATCACCATCGTACATTGCACCGAATGAATATCTCATGACACCTTTACCAACTTTTAAATTGTTTTTCATGTCACCAGTATAGATATTATATTGATGTTGAACATCTTCCGCTGTAGAGTCTACCATGTAATATTTAGTTCCAGCTCCATTAGGGCTGCCATTTCTCCAATCGCCATAATAATAATCACCCATCGGCCAGATCATATAACCTATGCCATGCATTGCACCATCATGAGCTTCGCCGATATATACACAACCAGAATCCCAAGTAATTTTACAGCTACCTTCCCATTTGCCTTCAGACCAAGTTCCTTCGTAAATTGTACCTGTAATATATTCCATAACGCCATATCCATCATATTCGCCATTTACAAAGTTACCTTTATAAAGATTACCTTCTTCATCTTCTCTTTCAAAATAGCCATTTAAAACAGAAGAAGTGCTGGTATTAGAAGAATTGGCAGAAGAAGAACTAGAAGGAGATAAAGAAGAGGAAGAGGTATTATTACTGCAAGAGCAGAGAGCCATTACAGCTAATAATGGAAATAATATTTTTAATTTTTTCATATAGTGTTCCTTTCTATAAACCTATAGTTTCTTTAATCATATTCACCCATTTGTCATAACCTTTTTTATTGAGGTGAACATTATCATTGATAAAATAATTTGCTAAATCTGAAATCGGAGTTTCACCATTCATGAAAAGTGAAGCTGTATTAACAAAAGTTAAATGTTCATCGCTTTCACAAAACTCTTGATATTTTTTATTCAATTGTTTTTCAACTTGCAAATAAGAAGAGAAAGCCGGAGAAGGTTCAACCGATAAAATATAGAATCTGATATTAGGTTTAACTTTTTGAATATCTGTAACTAATTTTCTCATTGCTGAATATGCTTCTTCTACCGATGCTCCCATATGGAGATCATTAAATCCTAAATGAAGAACAACTTGATCCTTGCAATAAGGAATAATCAAACTATCTTTCATATAGTTCCATTCTTCCCATATTGTTCCACCGATGCCAACATTGATAGAGTCATAATCTTTCATATCTTCTTCATAACTTGTAATATTATAGGAAGCTTGCCACATATCAAGATAACTATCGCCAGCGAAAACTATTTTTGCTTCCTTAGTTCCATATTTATTAACATAATCATCTACTCTATTTTGTTGTGGATGGTATGTTGTTTTCATATCTATAGAATATCCATCAAGAAGAGCAATCTCGTCTTCATTTCCATCATAATCTTTAAGTAGTTTCAAAGAAGTGAAAAAACCTGGAATATAACTTGTTGGCACTTGATTAACATCAGAAAAATACATTACACCATTGCCATAAATCCATTGGGAAATACGATAATCAAATTTTCCAACATATTTATAAAGATATTCGTCTTTTGGTCCACCGACAATATCAGCAGTATAATTGCATTCATGGAAATCTTGAACGCCTTCACCGCAACGATAATATCCATTATTTCCATCAAAATAGATATCGCCTTCATAAGTTGAACGATCACCGAAGCGAATAAAGCCTTTGACTATTGTATCGCCCTTGATTTTTCCTAAAGCAATCATCTCTCCTTTGATCCACCAAACACCCTCACCTTTCATTTTGGATGGAGAGTAATACATGGTTCCTATTTGTCCAATATTGCTTCCAGCAACAAATGGGCCTTCATAGGTTGTGCCTGTGCCAAAATTAAACTCAGCTTTTTCATCTTCAAAAAGATTGTTTTTAAAATGTCCAGTATAAGTTCTTTTATTACTTGAATAAGAATATGTACCATAATCAAAGGAGAAAGAAAAACTCTCATTCAATGTACCTGTTCCTTTAAAAACATCGCCAGATTCATAAATGGTATATGTTCCTTCCCCATCAAGTTGGTCTTCTTTAAATTCTCCTTCTAAAGTATCTCTATTAGAGAATTTTATCTTTCCTTTTCCAGTGAGTTTATTGTCTTTATTGATGGTGCCATCATAGATAGCACCACCAGGAAGACTATAATTTGTAACTTTTTTCAATTGTTCTTCTGAACTTGAACTAGAAGTGGAAGAAATATTAGAAGAAGCAGAAGAAGTAGAAGAAGGATTTTCATTACAAGAAGATAAAGGCAAAGAAATAGCGCTTAATAAAAATAATGTCTTCAATATTTTTTTCATTTTTTAAAGACTGCTTGTTAAATCGATAGCATCTTTATATTCATCTTGAATAACAAGTTCTATATCGCTATCACCTAAACGAGATCCACCATCCCATTTGCCTTTAACATATCCATATGGTTGACCATCTTTTTTGAAATACCATATACCATTGCCATAGATCCAAGCATGGCCAGTAGAATCAAATTCACCTTCAAAATTATCGATGGTATATTCAGCGTTTCCACCAGTAATCCAACCAGCAGCTTCGGTAACTGTCCAAGCATTTTTACCCCATCCTTGACGTAAGAAATCCCAATCGCCATTACCTTTTAATAAATCACCAGAATAGATACTATTATTTGCAAAAGAGAATTCACCTTTACCAACAGTTCCAGCTTTACCAGGAGCGCCAAAAGCAGGTCCCATAGTTCCTGTAAATGTTAAAATTCCATTATAATCTACAGGTTTTGTCCAATAAGCTGCTGTATAGAAAGTACCGACTTGATCATTATAATTTCCACCGACAAATTTACCCATATAGGTGCTTCCGTCTTTATAATCACCAGTTGTTGACCAAGTAAACATACCTTCACCTTCGAAAGCATCATTATTGAATTCACCTTCGTAATACATCAAGTTGGTATATTGATGCTTACCATTAGCTCTTTTGAAATCTGCAGTTAAAGTACCATCAAACGTTGAACCATCACCATAGACAAGATGATAATTTCCAACTGGGACTTCATTTTCTTTTCTACCGGTATATTTAATTCCGCCAATATCAGTTTCATTATATATTTCAACAGCAATTTCATATGTTGCTGCTTCAGAATCTAAATAATCAGGATTTTGAGCAATTAAAGAGAAAATATAAGTACCAGCTTCTTCACCAGCTTCTACAACTTGATCATTTGTAACATCACCTTCAAAGAAACTATTTTCACCAACTACACCAGTCAAATGATAAGAAAGAGCATTTTCAACAGTATCGAAATTGAAAACCCATTTTCCTTCTTCATTTCTATTCACTTTGAAGTTTTCCACACTAGCTAATTTAGTTTTGCTAATTGTTGAAGAAGTAGATGTAGATGAACTATTTGTTGTACTTGATGAAATAGTAGAAGAAATGGAAGGTTTTGAAGATGATGAAGAGGAAGAGGAAGAAGAACCCTCATTATTGCAGCCGACTAATGTAAGAGAAAGAAGTAAAGGTAAAAGCATTATGACATTCTTTTTCATTTTAATAATAACCTCCTATATCATAATTTTTATCGTATTTTTAGTGTTGTCACCGAAATAGAGCGCGGTTCTGCAACCACATAGGCAGCATTTAACGTTCTTTTAGTTCTTTTTAACTCTTCGCCTTTAACGCTATTTGATGATTCTAAAAATTCACCTTCTAAAATATCTTGTGTAATTCCTTCATCAAAAAGGCGATTTGTTAACTTCAATATTTGATCAGTTGTATTGATAACACCAATGGCAACTTCATTTTTTTCTTTGTTGACTGTCATTATAATTTCATAATAATCATCTCCGACAGTCGCTTTATATTTAACTGGCAAATAATAATCTTTTAAATTATCACGATAGATAGAAAGAGCATAGCCACTACCTTCTAAATATGCATTAAAATCATCAGTAGCAATTTGTCCTTGAGTAGCATTGACAGTTGATGAATAGCAAGCGATAGAAACAACATCGCTATTTTTTATCATTTCATTAACTCCGCTAATAATACCCATTCCATCTTTTAAGCGAGAACTAACTTCAGCATTCATGTAGGCATATTCATCGATTGCCATCTTAATATTTCCGATATTTTGAATATTGCGATGTTTTTCAATTCTTGTCTTAGCCTGATTTTTCATCGAAAGAATATGATTTTTAATATTGTCTTCAATTCTTTCAGCATAGAAATGTTCACTAGAATAATCCATATTGTCTTTGCAGGCATTGACCATATCCTGAGTCCAAGAACTAGAGTTATCACCGACTGCAATTATCTTGATATTAGGATCAACACTTTTCATAGCTTTGGCAAATTCATTATGTCTTTGAGTATAGGTATTTATATCGACATGCCCTAATTGCCAATCCCCATTCATCTCATTTCCGATAGAGAAATATTTAACATTATAACTTTCTTTTTGCGGGCGCATTGAAGCATATCTTCCTACAAGACCATTGCAATATTCAACTTCATTTTTCGCCATCTCTAAACTGCCTAATCCAGCATTGATAACGATATTCGGCTCAGCATTTAAATAGGAACACATCTTGATAAATTCATCGAGTCCAAAGTCATTTGGTTCAAAAGCTCCATAAAATCCTAAACTTCCAATATTCATCAAATCGCTAGCTATTCTTTCGGAATCAGAATTGAAATCTTTTTCTTGACCGATATAATTTAAATTTCTTCTCGTCGGTCTTTTATCTTTATCACCAATACCATCATAGAAATCATATCCTGAAACAAAATTACCACCTGGCCATCTATAAAAAGGAGCATTCAATTCCTTGAGTTTTTCCAAAGTATCTATTCTCATTCCATAGTAATTATCTTCAGGCATCAATGATATAGAATCAATTGTAATAGGAGAAGATAAAGAAGAAATTTCTAAACTAGCTCTTTTAGTTTGCTTAGGAGAAGAAATATCAAAAGTATATTTTTTATAATCGCTTGAAGATACTTTTATTTCTTTTTCTATAACTTCACTATCGATGGTAAAATCAAGTTTTAAACTTCCTTCACCTTTTGCATAAATATAGCCATTGTAATCTTTTTGATCTAAAGATAAACCTCTTTGGCGAATCGAACTATCTTTATTTAAAATCGGAGAATGTTCACCTTCAAAAGGAGTTTCAGTATCATCACCGACTTGACCCTTGCTAACATTCCATTGAGAAACATCTTTTCCAACAGGGCAATAAAATTTTCTATCCATAATAACTTCTGCCCAAATTCCATTGTAGATACAAGTTTCAATATGTTCGATAAAAGTACCATAAATATAAGGATTGATGCTAGAAGAAGAAATATCGTTTAAAGAAAAACTCAAAGCAATCTCTTTCATATCCCTTTCTAAAAGAGGATTTTTAGTGCTAGGTTGAATAGAACTAGAAGAAGAACCATTTGTCAAACTACTATTTGAAGTGGAAGAAATATTAGTTTTTCCACAAGATAGGAGAGGGAAAACAAGTGACATTATGAATAAAGTCTTACTTTTATTTTTCATATTCTATTCTCCCAAAATAATTTTACGCATTTCTTCAAGCGGTAATTTAGCTTGGCGATCCGCATAGAACAAACCATTTGTCTCTTGCTCAACATCAGTTAGTTGAGTATAGCAATAACCGCTCAAATAATCTAATTTCCTAACCGCTGCAAAAATATTTTCTAGTTGTTTCTTATAATCAGAAATATTTTGCATCTTTTCACCATAGCCCCAGCCATCGCTGGTTTTTAAACTAGCACCACCAAATTCACTTAAAATTATCGGTTGTCCTTGATATTTATTACCGCTGGCAAAAGCTTTACCATAATGATTGATAATTTTATCTTTTAAAACATTTTCTTGATCTATATATTCATTTGCTAAAGCTGTAGGATTTTGTTCATATTCATGTAAAGAGAGAATATCTGTACCCGTAAGTTGAAACCAACCATCATTTAAAATAACAAGACGGGTAGAATCATATTTTTTAACTTCTGCACCAATTTTATTGACGAAAGCTTGACATTCTTCATTGGTATTAATTTCTGGAATTCCCCATGATTCATTAAATATTACATAAGTGATAATAGAAGGAGAATTGAAATTCTTTTCAATAATTTGTGGAATTTCATTTTCCACTTCTTCTTTCATGTTTTCACTATATTCATAACAAGAAGGAATTTCGCTCCAAAGATAAATACCTAGATTATCAGCTATGTAATAAAATAAGTTAACTTCTTGTTTTTGATGAATACGTATGCCATTAAAACCTATCTTTTCAATCAGAGATAAATCTAAAATCACATCATCTTTTTCCGGCGTAACACCTTTTTTAAAATAATAACCTTGATTTAAAATCATTCTTAAATACAAAGGTTTATCATTTATGAAAAGCTTGCCGTCTTTATTTTCAATCGTACGAAAACCAAAATAAGTTTCTACTTCATCTTCTTTTTCAATCTCTAACTTAACATCATATAAGCAAGGATTTTCATGTGAATAAAGTTCAATATTCTTTTCTTGTCTTGTTCCAGAATAATGTTTTTGCCCTTGGAGCACAAATTCATCAACTAATGTTTCTTTTTGGAAAATACTAATTCTGACATCTGCTTTTTCTTTTAAGTCAATATCAAATGTTACAAGTCCATTCTTATCTCCACTGAAAAGAACTTTTTCAAAATAATTATTTCCAACTTTTTCTAAATACACATCTTGAAAAATACCTGTAAACTGTGTATACCAGCATTCATAATTTTCTCCACGAGTTCTTTGTTTTCCTCTCATTTGCCATTTATTATATGTGTCATGAACTAAAACAACAAATTCATGTTCACCATCATCTAAAGAAAGAGGAATAACAAAAGGAGAATAAGCTCCGCAATGACTATAGACTTCTTTTCGATCGATAAAAACTTTTGTCTGATAATCGACGCCTTCAAAATGAAGAAGATAATTGGCTTTGTCAACTTTAAATTTTCTGCGATAAGCTATATATTCATGAAGCTCTTGTTGATTGATAAGACTATATTCAGTCTCATAAGTAAAAGGTACTTTAATTTTCTTATCAAATGATTCAGGAATTTCCATTTTTTCAATAAAAGCAAAATCCCATATTCCATTTAAAATTTGATAATTCTTTCTTCTCAAACGGGGGTTTGGATAATTTAAATATGGCAGTTTATTAATGTTCATATCAGCCTTTTATACCTCCTTTAGAAATTCCTTCGGTAAAATACTTTTGTCCAAAAATAAATACGATAATAATAGGAATGGCGGAAATAATACTTGCAGCCATCAAAGAGCTACGATATTGTGTATCTGCCATTAAAGTTTTATATAATCCGCTAGCTAAAGTTCTATTTTCATCAGAACTTGTGACGATGATAGGCCATAAGAAATCATTCCAAGCACCTTGGAATGAAAATATAGCTTGTGAAGCAAAAGCCGGTCCACATAAAGGAAGAATAACCTTGCGATAAATAGTGAAATTGCTAGCTCCTTCAACTCGACAAACCTCATCATAATCCTTCGGAATATTATCCATGAATTGTTTCAATAGGAAAACTCCACCGACACCGCTTAATCCTGGAAGTATCATAGCGAATAAAGAGTCATATAATCCCATCGAAGAAATAATTATGTAATTTGGAACACAGTTAATAATTCCTGGAACTAACATACTGAACAAACAGATATCAAATAAAACTTTTCTTCCTTTAAATTTCAATCTTGAAAAGCCAAAGGCAGCTAAAGAAGCGATAAAAACATAAAGAACTGTTTGCACTATAGCAACAATAAAGGAATTCAATGTCCATCTTGGAATATTGCTTCCTTGTAAAACATTTATAAAATTTTCAAATGTGAATCCAGAAAAAATCTGCATCACATCATCGTACATTGCATTAGCATTCTTTTCTTTTAAAACAGCAAGAAGGAAGGCAAAAAATGTTGGGAACAAAGAAAGAATAGTGCAGACAATAACCAAAATATAAACAACAACATTAAATGTTAATTTCTTTTTACTTTTATTATGCATTTTCTTTTCTCCCCGATTGAATCGCTTTTCTTAAAGCTAAAAAAGAAAAGATACCCATCAATAAAGCCATGATAATGCTCATAGCTGAAGCTCTGCCTAATTTCCAACCACCAAAGGCAGTATTATAAATAAACTGAATTGCAACCTGTGTTGATTCATCTCCTGGAGTAAGCATCATCGGTTGTCCCATGACATTAAAGCAAGAGAGAGTTGTCATTGTCATTACATAAACAAAAGTGTTTTTAAGTCCCGGTAAAGTGACATAGCGAAGTTTTTCAATATGACTGCAACCTTCCATATCTGCAGCTTCATATAAATCTTTGCTTATTCCTTGAAGACCAGCGGTAAATAGAACCATATTTCCACCTATTCCCCACCATGTAGATAACAAAAATATAGAAATCCACTGATATGGCTGCTTCGTTAACCAAGGTATATCGGTATGGAAAATCTTATTTATAACACCTAAATTCGTGTCGAGTAAAACGACAAAAATAATACCGACAGTTGAAATCGATAAGATTGCTGGAAGATAAATAAGAGAACGACATACTCCAAAACCTTTAAGTCTATGATTGAGTAAAAAAGCTATGAAAAAGGGAATTATAATAAGCAAAGGCATCTCTATCACTGCAAAAAGTAAAGTATGCGCTACGCTTTTCCAAAATTCTGATCCAGTTAAAGTATCTAAATCAAAAATCAATTGATAATTTTTTAAACCCACCCAAGTTGCACTAGAAGAATAATCCCATTCCATAAAAGAGAGAATCAAAGACATGACAACTGGAGTTAAAGCAAAAACAACAAAGAAAATGAAGAATGGAAGAATAAATAAATACGGACTAACGTTTTTTTCAAAACCTTTATGGAAATTATGTAATCTTTCCTTAGTTTGATCTTTCATATTACTGCTCGTTAAGGAATTTTTTGAAGAGATTAACTTTACTATCTAAAGATTGCTTCGCTGTTAAATTACTATCATTTAAGCAATTGGCAACAGCTTGGCCCATATAGTTATAGCATTCATAATAATATTCATAATCGATATTACCAACTTTAGCATTTTCAGCTTCAAGAGTGAAAGGTTGAAGCTCAGTTAAAGCTTTATATTCATCAGTATTATGAACTGGTTTATAAGCTGTGACTTGTCCAGCTTTAGCCCATTCCAAAGGATTTTGAGAAACAAATTTTATAAATTCATAGCAAGCATTTTTAATTTTTTCATCTTGTGTGGTGCAATCGATCAAAGTAAATTGATGAGAACCAGTATAAGAAATACCATTTGTTCCAGTACTTCCTGGCATCGGTGCCACACCGATATCAATAGGAGAAATATCTTTCAAAGTATTGATAGACCATGGTCCATCAAAATAGAAAACAGATTTACCACTATTAAACAAAGTTAAATCCCCACTGGTGCCAACGGAAGAAGGGGAAATTTTATCAACATATTTCCATTTTTGTAATCTATTTAAAACCTCAACAGCTTTATCGCTATTAAAGATAGCGTTATTATCTTTATCTAGCATATCTGTTCCATTTTGTAAAAGCATGGAGGCAAAAATATCTTTAGTAATAGAATACATATTAGGAATAGCCCAACCATAAACACCGGTATCTGTATTGGTTTTTTCTTTGCAAACCTTTTCAAATTCTTCCCAGGTTGTTGGAATTTCATCTTCACTGATCAAATCCTTATTGTAAAACATCGCTGTTGGATGAACATCGAGAGGAAAAGAATAACGATGACCGGAATCTCCTAATAAACCTGCATTCCAGCTAACAGAAAGATAATCCTCTTCCTTTGCTTCTGTATATTCAACAATATCATCAATTTCACGGATGATATTCTTACTTTTCATCTGAGCTAAACGATTAGCACCCATCGCCACAATATGTGGGGAATATTTTTCCTTACCTTTATTTTGAATCAACTTCAAGAATAAAGAGTCCCAGTTAATCGTATCAACCTGAATCGTAATTTTGCCTTCATAGGCTTTATTGAAAGCTTTGACAATATCATTCATACCATCGCCATCTTTTCCAGTAAAACCATTCCAAAATTTCAAAGTAACCGGTGAATCATCGATGACAGTACTTGAAGAAGATGTAGTACCAGTATTAGATCCACTGCTAGAAACATTGCTTGAAGAATTATTTCCACCACAAGAGACTAAAGGTAAAATTGATAATGCCAATACGGCTTTTTTAAAAAAAGATTTTATCATATAGAAATCCTCCAACAATTAAAGTATAAATGTAAGCGATTTCAATATCTATAGTTTGTTTTATATTGTTTATTACTAAAAAAATCGTAGCAAAAGCATTTGCTACTAAATATTTTATTTTTAATCTTCTAACGTATAAGTAAGACGAATTCCCGAAGGAATATCGCCAAATTTTTCACCGAAAATGTTGATTCCACCAACATTTTGCGCATCGTGTTTTACCATAATTTTTATCGACAAAATATTTTTATTTCCATTGAAAATTTCTTTCGGAGTAACATCAGATAATCTTTCATAGTCAATAAAAGTACCTTTATCAAAAACACTCCACGTTTTCCATAAACCAAATTGTGTCGAATTTATTGGCCACCAAGTTGGTGAAACTTTTCCTCTTCTTCCACCGAAATCTCCTGGACATTTCCAAGTTCCTACTTCAACATCATTCAAAGCCAAAGTAATATCACTAGGGAAAATGTTGCGATAATTTGGAGCTTCTGAACAGGCTTCAAAACTTAATGAAACTGCTTTAATCTTCTTTGCATCTTCTTCTATTGGAATCAAATATTCAACATATCCTTCCCTAAACCATAAAAGTTGAGCATTGATTCTTTCCGGCAAATAAAAGGTATTTTCATCATCATCTTTTCCAATATATTCTTTTTCTGAAACTAAACCACAAGTAGGTTTAACATCAAAAGACCAATAAGAACCAATAGGAATTTCTATGGTTTTATTCTTTTGAACATCACTATGAATATTTGTCATAAAATCGATATTCATATTTTCATAGACAATGGAACATAATTTCATAGTTCCATGTTTTCCAGCTTGTAATTTTGTCCTGACAAGACCGGTATTTTCTAATATCTGAATATTTGAAGCTACCGTTGTCAAAGGAGAATTAAGTCTTTTAGATATTTCATCAACAGAAAGACTTTCCTGAGATAAAAGAATCAAAATATCTAAACGTGAAGTATTAGATAAAGCTTTAGTAACCCTAGCTAAATCATTTTTATGATTTAAATTCAATTCCAATTTCTTATCCATAATATCTCCTCAATCAAAAGATGATCATCGCTTAAATAATAATTGAACAAAAGAAAAAAAGTCTATATAAACAATATTGACAAAAACAATTTATTATGAGAAGTTCTTAATTGAGAGGGAATAAAAATGAAAAAGATTAAATGGGCTGTAATAGGAACAGGAGTAATAGCTAATGAAATGGCACAAGCATTAAACTCAGTTCAAAAGAATATCTATTCTGTAGCAAATAGAACACATCAAAAAGGAATTGATTTTGCAAAAAAATATAATATAGAAAAAGTATATGACCAAATTGATGACGTTTTCAAAGATCCAGATGTTGATGTAATTTATATAACAACTCCACATAATACACATATAGATTTTATGCTAAAAGCAATAGAGAGCAAAAAACATATCCTTGTTGAAAAATCAATAACTCTTAATAGCAATCAATTAAATCTTGCTATAAAAAAAGCAAGGGAAAATAATGTGATCATTGCAGAAGCAATGACCATTTATCATATGCCAATTTATAAAAAAATAATAGAAATTTTAAAGTCAAAAAAATTAGGAAAAGTTAATTTGATAACCATGAACTTTGGTAGCTACAAAGATTATGACATGACCAACAGATTCTTTAATAAAAATCTTGCCGGAGGAGCAATGCTCGATATTGGAGTATATGCCTTGTCATTTATAAGATGGTTCATGGATTCAAATCCAAACGAATTATTATCTCAAGTTAAACTAGCTCCAACCGGAGTCGATGAACAAGCTAGTCTCTTATTGAAAAATAAAGAAGGACAAATGGCAACAGTCATGCTATCTTTACATTCTAAACAGCCCAAAAGAGGAATGATATCATGCGAAAATGGTTTTATTGAAATTATGGAATATCCTCGTGCTAATGAAGCTACAATAACCTATTTAGATACAGGAAAAGTAGAGAAAATAATCGAAGGAAATACACAGAAAGCTTTGCTATATGAAATATTAGATATGGAAAAAGCTATAAATAAAAAAGAAGATAATATGCATTTAAATTATACAAAAGATGTCATGGAATTAATGACAAAATTCCGTGAAACATGGAATTTAAAATATCCAGAGGAAGAATAAATTAAAACAAATAACTCACAAAAAAAGTTGCTGACTAATCAGATTCTATCAGCAACTTTTTTATTAATATTAATAATCAAATTCGTAATAAAGATCGTTAGCAAATTTATGATAGAAGAAGAGCAATACCATCATGCCAACACTCATAATCAACGATAAAATATAAATAGGACTGAAAGAAGTAATCATATTATACAATACTCCAAGAACGCCTAATCCCTGGAGAACCATAAGAACTATAGAAATAACAATATGTGCTTTTCCAACATCTTTACCATTTGATTGACGAATACCTTGAACTCCTAAGAAAACTTCACCAGAATTAATAAGGCTTTCTACTACATATGCGATAATGAAAACCGTTTTTAAAATTGCTCTTACTTGATTCTGATCAACATTCCCTTCAACTTTTAAATCCTTTAAACTTTCGAGCAAAAGAATTATTGTAAAAGTATTTGTCAAAAATGCAAGTGCTGTTACAACAAGAACTATAATGCTTAAGGTAAAAAGATTCTTACTATTATCTCTCATTTTTTTATTTCTTTCCTTAATTAATAGTATAAAGAAAAAAATTAAATATTCAATTATTTTTTTATTTATTGTTATTTTTTTAAAAAAAGAATACTAAAAATTAAATTTTTAATATCGTTCAAAAGAAAGATTTTCAAAGATATAAGGTGATAAATTGACTTATTTCTTTTATTATTTTATAATTGAAAAAACGATAAAAAAGCAAATTTCAATCATACTCAACAGCTTTATTAATTGTTTTATAAGGAAATAAAATTGAAAAAAATTAAAAAAATAAATAGAAAATGGGCAATTTTAGCTGTTTTCAATGTTGGGTTTATTACGGCTTCTATTTCAACATCAATTATTTATTCAAAAAATGTTCAGGATAATCAACAAAACAATAATTTAACCAACTTTATTACCAATATTGAATCTCTAAAACAAGTTTCTCAAAACTATATAAATAATGAAATAAATTCAGTAAACAATTGGTCAAATTATATTTCTATCGAAAATAAAAATTTAGATAATGCCTTAGATTATTTAAGGAAAATTAATACAAATAAAAAACGTTATGCCCATATTATCGATATGGACAATTTTGAAGCTTATTCTTCTTTCTATCCAAAAGGGGAAGAAAAAATAACAATTTATGAAAAATATTTCTATGACAATATAACAGAATATGAACATAGTTTTAAAAACAACATGTTAAAAATTTTCAACGAACAGTCATCGCTTACTGTTTTAGGAAAATATGCTATTCCAGAAACAAGTGGTGGACAAGCATTAAGCGTTGGGAAAAGAGTTACTATAAAAACAGATAATGGCAATAAAGATTATCTTTTATTAAGAGTTATCCCTATTGATGAAATTCAAAAAAACTGGATTTTTCCTACCGCATATAAATCAGCCGAAGTTGGAATTATAACAAGAAAAGGAGATTATGTTATCCAATCTTCTTCAATGAAATCAATGTCCTTTTTAGAGTTCATCAGAGGATATAATTTTCAAGATGATTATAATAAAGTTTATGAACTAGGAAATTTAATAGAAAGTACCGATAGTGGAACTTTATATTACAACAATTCAAAAAGTGAAAAATGTGTATGGTACTATTCTTCTTTCGATGAAAATTCAGAACTAGATATTCTTGGATGCATCAGATATGATGAGCTTCAAACTACCAATAAAGATTGGCTTATCGTATTAATTATCTGCGGAACAATTTTACTTTTAGGCATCGTAGATGGAATCTATCTTAAAAATATAAATAAAAAGCTCAAGGAATCAGCCGAAGAAGCTAAGCAAGCTAATAAAGCAAAATCATATTTTCTTTCAGCTATGTCACACGATATTCGAACCCCTTTAAATGCGATTTTAGGAATGACATATATCGCTAAAAATAATTTGGATAATCCCGATTATGCTAAAGAGTGTTTAAATAAATCATCTGCAGCTAGCCAACAATTATTAACTCTGATAAACGATATTCTCGATATTTCTAAAATAGAAAGTGGAAAACTATTTCTAACATATCAAACAACATCTATCTCTTCTGTTTTCGATACTTTAACTGAAATAATTAAACCTCTTGCATTAAATAAAAAAATTACATTTACCCATAATCTTCATAATATCGACTACAATTATGTTTCTACTGATAAGTCTCGATTAGAACAAATTTGTTTAAACTTGCTTTCCAATGCAGTTAAATATACCAATGAACATGGAAAAATAAATTTAGATATTTCTGAAAAAAAGCTAAATGACGAGGAAGTTCTACTGATAATCATCGTCGAAGATAATGGAATTGGTATGAGTGAAGAATTTCAAAAAACGATGTACCAATCATTTACTAAAGAAATTAATACACAAGTAAATAAAACTCAAGGAACCGGATTAGGTCTTTATATTATCAAATTAATTGTCGACGCCATGGGAGGAAAAATATCCTGTAATAGCAAGGTCAATATTGGAACAAAGTTCAAAATAGAACTCAATTTAAAAATAGTTGAAACTCCAGAAAATATAGATACTGATAAAGAAATAGATTATAAAAAATTAAAAGGACTTCATATTTTAGTTGCAGAAGATAACAAATTAAATAGAGAAATTATACAAACAATTTTACAAGATAATGAAATTGAATGTGAATTAACAGAAAATGGATTAGAATGCATCAATAAATTACTTGAAGGCCCTTCAAATACTTACAATGCTATAATTATGGATGTTCATATGCCTATAATGGATGGTATATCAGCGACAAAAATAATAAGAAAAGGACATAAAGAATTTGATGAAATTCCAATTATTGCTATGACAGCCGATGCCTTTAAAGAAGATATAAATAACTGTTTAGAAGCAGGTATGGATGCTCACTTAGCAAAACCGATAAACGTTAAAGTTTTACTTGATTTACTATATAATTTAACTGAAAATAAATAAAGAGGTTTTCTATGAAAAAAATTAGCAAAAACATATTATCAGTTATTACTTTTTCTTCTGTATTGCTGATTTCATTAGTAGGATGTGAAAAAAATAATAACTATAAATTTTCTCCTCAACTTAATACAGATGAAAAACTAACTCTGAATATCTTAGGATACTTTGGCAATTTTGAAGCATTAGATGCTGTAACAAACGATTTCAATAAATATTATCCAAACATATCATTTAATTATCAGCAGGTGAGCGGAAACAATCTTGTCGCTTTTCTTGATTCGAACTTTCAAACAGATATTTTCATGACTTCTTCTGATACCATAAGCTCAACAAATTTAATTGATTATTGCTTGGATCTTTCAACAGTAAATTTAAATTTAAATGATGTTGATCAAACGATGTTAACAACAAGCTATAAAGGAAATTTTTTGCATTCTTTGCCTATTGGTCAAAATATTTATGGAATTATTACAAATGTTACACTGTTAAAAAAAGAAGGATTAGATATTCCGAAAAATTATGACAAATTTATAAATACATTAAATACTTTGAAAACTAAAGGATATGTTCCACTTCAAAGTTCATCCACAAAAATATATCCAGAATTAACAATAAATATGATGGTAAATACCATCCAAGAAGATAACGAACTATATAATGATTTAATAAACGGAAACTTAAAATCTTATAGCAAAATTGAAAACATATTCAACATTGTCAGCAACATACAAAATAATGAATATAGTTTAGATGAAGTAAATAATTTATATCCTTTCGATAACTACAATGACGCTATATTACGTTTTTTTGAAGGAAATGTTCCATTTTGGGTTTGCAATAGTGAAAAAGTTAGTGGAATGAAAAAACGCGAAACCAAATCCGAAACATTTAAAGCCAATCCTTTTGAATACACCTATATTTATGCCCCACTAGGAGATAAAGGCTCTTATGTTTATCATGAACCCTGGTATGGTTTAGGTATTTCCAAAAGAAGTCCTTCAATTGAATACGCCAAAGAATTCATGCGTTTTTATGCCACAAAAGATGAATTGAATAAAATGGCTTCAACAAAAGGTGTTCCATCAATTGCCAAAGAAAAATATAACTCAGATATTTATAAATATATCGATAATCCAGAAGCTATAGAAACAAATTGCATATACGATGGAAAAGTTACACAAAAAGATTTTGATGCCTGGTATACATGCATAAATAGTTTTGCAACTAAAAAACTATCAAAAGAAGAAGCGATAAAGTCTTTCATTACCACTTTTTCAAATAGTCACAAATAATTAATAATCAAATAACTTTAAAATTGATTATTTATGAAGGGAATTATAATATGCCAAAAAATCGTATATTAGTTGCTGATGATAATAAATTAAATCAAGACTTGCTGAGTGCCATTCTCGGAAATGACTATGACTATTTATATGCAAACAATGGAATAGAAGTAATTTCAGCTCTTGAAAAAAACGAAGCTATCGATATTATTTTACTTGATATTAACATGCCACAAATGGATGGATTTGAAGTTCTTCAAGCATTAAATGAAAAACAATATATCAAAGAAATCCCCGTTGTTGTCATATCGACTGAAAATGATGTTGCTTTCGTAAGAAGAGCATATGAATTAGGTGCAACCGATTATATCAGTCGTCCATTCAATGCTATAGTTATCCAACATCGAGTAAAAAACACATTGATGATTTATTCCAACCAAAAAAAATTGGTTAAATTAGTAGAAAATCAAATCTACGAACGTGAAAAAACAAATAACGCCATGATCAATATTTTTAGCAATATCATTGAACTTAGAAATCATGAATCTGGTAGCCATACATTGCATGTTCAAACAATCACAAATTTATTGCTTCACGAACTTGTTAAAATAACTGATAAATATCCGCTTTCTGAAGCTGATATTTCTTTAATTTCTTCTTTATCCGCTCTTCACGATATTGGAAAAATTAAAATTCCAGAATCAATTTTAAATAAACCTTGCCAATTGACTGATGAAGAATGGAAAATTATGAAAATGCATACAATTGAAGGCTACGAAATTCTTCAACATGCAAATATTGATCAAAACAATAATTTCATGAAGACAGCAAAAGCAATATGCCGTTGGCATCATGAAAAATACGATGGAAATGGTTATCCAGATGGATTAAAAGAAGAAAACATTCCAATTTGTGCTCAAGTTGTATCAATGGCTGATGTTTACGACGCTTTTACAAGTGAACGCTGCTACAAAAGATCATATACTCACGATGAAGCTATAAAAATGATTATTAATGGAGAATGTGGAGCATTTAATCCTTTACTTATTCAATGTCTAAAAAATATTTCAAATAGGCTCAAAGAATCTTTGAATATCGGATTAGAAAAATACGATTATCACGACGAATCACTACAAATTGTCGATGAAGTTTTAACTACAAATAATCTCCAATTCTCTTATAATACACACTATCTTTTATTCTTTGAACAAGAAAAAAGAAAATTTTTTGAAGAAAATTCTACAAGTGGCATATCTTTTGAATTCGATATGCTCTTGCATAAAGTACAAGTTATAAACAATTACGCTCCATCTGATTATAGAAAACAAATAATTTATACATTAAAAAACGAATTGAAATTACTATCCAATGAAGATTGGGAAAAATTAGTAAAAAGAGTTCGAAGTACAACCAGAGAAAAAAATACATTTACAGAAGAAGTTTTGCTTAAAATAAACGATAGTTATCGCTGGCATAAATTAATTGTTGAAACATTATGGCCAGAAAATGGATCATATGCTCAAGTCATAGGAAAATTTATAGATATACACAATGATGTGTTAAATGTCGGTCTAGAAAAAATAAATAATTCCAACGATGTTCGATCATTGATTTTAAATTTAAAAACAACATTTCCATTTGTTCGTATAGTTGATGCTAAAAAATGTTATGTTTTATCGATATCAAAAAATGGAAGAATAATCGATACAAAAAAACATTGTTATGAAATATGGGGAAAAAATAGCCCTTGTGAATATTGTTCTTCAAAAAATGCTCTAAAGAAAAAACAATGGGTTAGTAAGCTTGAAGTAAAAGAAGGGAAAATATTTGCAGTTTTATCACGTTATTTATCCTTGAACAATAAAGACTATGTTTTAGAAATTGCCTTCCCAGTAGATGAAGAAGAAACTAAACCAGAAAATAGAACACGCCTAATGTCTAGTTTATTATTCATAAATTTTTATAGGGATTCTTTAACAAAAGCCTATACCAGAACATACTTAGAAGATTTTAAAGATAATTTAGAAAAAGCTGATGCCATCGCACTATTAGATGTTGATGATTTCAAAAACATAAACGACACCTATGGACATCAAGTTGGCGATATTGCATTAAAAGAAATATCTTCAGTCATAATGAATACCATAGGCAGCAATAATGTTTTAATACGATACGGAGGGGATGAATTTTTAGCAATTTTCCAAGAAATTGAAGAAGAAGACTTCTATAATAAATTCATAAAAATTAAAAATGCCGTTAATGCGATCTCACTAAAAGATTATCCCGATATTAAATTAAATATCAGCATTGGAGGAGCATATAAATCATGTTCTTTAGATAATGCAATTACCAAAGCTGACCGAGAAATGTATAAAGAAAAAACTAAAATATAAGAATAGGAGAAATAAAATGAATAGCGAAGAATTTTATAAAGCCATTAATGGCGATTATTTAAATACTTTAAATAGATTAGGAAATGAACAAATTGTTTCTCATTTCATAAAAGAATTCAAAAACGATCAAACATTTAATAATCTTCGTACATCTTATGAAAATCACAACATCGAAAATGCTTTTCTAGCCGTTCATACTTTAAAAGGCATCTGCGCCAATCTTGGTTTCAAAGAATTAGAAAAAAAGGCTTCAACTCTTACAGAAATATTAAGAAAAAGAACATTTGAAAACTCCGAAGAAGCCTATAAAGAAGTTGTAATTACCTATAATAAAATCTTTGAATTTTTAAAACAATATTAAAAAATAAACCTTCTTTTAATGATCTTATTTCAAGAAAATTATAAGAAGGTTTTTTATTCTATAAAAACAAAATTTTAATTAATTAAGCTAAAACATAAAGATGAATAAATTCATTGCTTTCATTGTCTTCATCAACATAAAGTTTTAAATTATCACTTTCTTTAATGAAAGTCTTATTATCAGTTGTAACATAACCTTCTGATAAAAGATGAGCTTTATATTTAGAAATATAGGATAAATCCATATCAGTATTCATAATAATGACAAAATAAGGATTTTCTTCATCATCCCAATAATCATAAAAGCCATCAAAAGTATTGCCAGAATCAATAAAATCTTGATCAAATAAATAAGGAACTTTATCAGCAATTTCTTTTCCATATTGAACTAATAAATTTTCATAAACTTCTGGTCTCATATCATCTTCCCAAGTCATCTTTTTATCAGTATCAATTTCAGAAATAGCTTTATCAAGATTAGCGCGCATAGTTTCATTTAAAGTTACAGCACTATAATCAAAAGTTATCTCTTCTGTTCCGCCAAAATAGGCAAAACTCATTGAAGAAATTTTTTCATTTTCAACGGTCATATTTAAAGTACGAGCATCAACTGTCAAAGGATTATAAATATTACCAAGATATTGTCCAATATTAACAATATCACCTGTTGTAGAAATAACATTATCCTTCAAATTTAATACTTCGCTGGAGACAGAAAAATTTGTTACATCTTTTAAAGATTTATTTACAGGTATTTTATTTAAAGTAATATTATTTTCTTCATCGAAAGTAAAGCTATATAATTTACCATCTTTTAAATAATAACCCGATCCTAAAGATTCCATATTGTTGCTTGAACCATCTTCACTATTAACAATATAAGTTCCTTTCAAAAGGAAATCTGCTCCTTTTGTAACTTTAGTAAAACGGCTTCCATCCCAAGCGGAATCTTTTTCAATACTGGTGAAAACAGAATTATCTTGGTTCAAATAAGAAAGATAACCTTTAATTTCTTCATCATGAACAGAAGGAGTTTTCTTTACTGCACCTTCAATAACATTGGGTGTATCTAAAACACGAGTATCAACATAACGATAAAAATAATTACCACTTAAAGTATCCTGCATCAATCCAGTAGAAAAAATCATTTGCGTAACTTTATCATTTTCAACTTTAACTTTAATCTCTTCTACAGGCCATTGCAAAAATCTTAAATGTTGAGTTATAGCATAAGCCAAAGAAGATGCATCTGTACCTAAATAAGTATAGTATTCATCATCTGCAGTCAATTTCATAAATTGATTTAAATTAAATTTATCTTGTCCAACAAAGCCAAAATCCTCATAGGTTGTGCTAGTTTTTGTGGTTTCAACTTCATTTTTTCCATTGACACCTATGAGATTTAATGTATTGCCATCAGCTAATTTTTGATAGGTTAATGAAGTGGAAACATTATCTTCATTTATATCAGTTATGCGAACATAATCATTATAAATATCTAAATTAGAAAAGCCTTGTCTTTCAATATAATTAGATTCTTCCAAATACATATTGTCGTAAACTGCCGAAACAAAAGAAACATTTCCAAAAAGATTATCAGCTTTATTTTCTAAAGTATCAGTAGTAGAGACATATTGTTTTAAATAATCCTCAACAACATCTAATTTTGAAGTCCCAATATTATCGATAAAAATTACAGCACCAGTACTAGGAGTATAATATTCATCCTTAACACTATCATAGCCTTGTAAAACAACAACCATATAATGTTCTATCTTATAGAATCCCACTCTTTTAATTCCAGTGAAATCCAATTGACTAGAAAACATTCCAATTATATTTTCATCAGTTGTGTAAATGGTATCTCCAACTCTAACAAAATCAATATTTTCATTTTCATCAAAATTCAAAAACTTATTGGCACTATCAAGCGAAGTTAATTCTTGAGAAGAATAATCTTCACTATAAGCTTGTCCCCTAATTTCAACTTTGTTATTGCTGATTTCAAAATTATAAGCATATTTTTGATGAAAATTATAAGTGTTCAATAAAACAGCACCGCGATTCAAATAAGCGGTATAGTAATAGTCTTTTGTTACTACATCCGTATAATCTTTTCCATCTAGTTCGTAAGTCATAGAGAAATTACCTAATTTCATGGTTGATAAAGAATTAAAAACAAAATTTTTTAATCCTTGTTCATCAAAACTTGATGAAGAACTAGAAGATGAACTGATAGAAGAAGTGGTTGAACTAGAAGAAGAGGAAGAAGATAATGATGAAGAAGACGAAGAACTTGTATTTGAACTTATAGTATTATTGCTTGTTGAAGAAGATGATGAAGAACTACTTGTTACACTCCCCGCACAACTTGTAAGTAATAAACCTAAGGACAATATTGTTATTAAATAATTTCTTTTCATTTTTTCTCCTTAAAACATATGTCATTTATATTAACAAAAAAAGACATTTCATACAACGATTATACTTCCGTCAAAATGTCTTTTATAATTACCAGATAAAATTACTTTTAGCAGCTTCACCATTATCGATTAAAATATCTTGTGCAGTCATCGATTTATTGATAACTGTCAAAAAAAACGCCCATTTAGCCATTTCTTCTACATCGCTCCATCGATGTAATAAAGTCTCATTCAAAACAGCTTCATATAAATTTTCATTCTTTAAAATATGATCATTTAAATCCGTTATTACTCCCCCAGGTGAAATAGAATTAGATGTAGCATGATATTTAGCAATTCTTAAAGCAACATTCTTCATGTAAGCGATTACTCCCCCTTTAGAAGCTGCATATTCTGGAAATTCTGCTCCAGTATTACCCGAAGCGCTGGATACAAAAAGAACAGATTTGATATTATCTTGAAAAGCATATTTTTCAGTAACTTTAATAGTACCTTTCAAATTGATATCAATATCATTTTCATTTTGAGTTCCCGCATTATTAATAAGAATTTCACAATTTGGAATATCTGGAAGTTCATCATAAAAAATATCTTTTTTATAATGATGATAATTAACATTTTCAATAGTAGAATCCAAGCGATCTATACCAACAACAGAAAAATCATTTTTCAAAAATTCTTCAGCGATAGCTCTACCTATTCCATTACTAGATCCGGTAACAATAACCAATTTTTTCATCATTAACTATTTTTATTTGCTTCGATAAAAGCAAAATATTCCTTTCCAACTTCATCTTTTTTCCATTTTTGAACTATCCGATAGCCTAAAGGGGAAAAAATAACTTCACATAAGAGTTCAACAACTGCGCCTGTTGCTGCACACATAAAACATTGTGTGATAGACCAGCCAAAGAATACATATGAAACAATAAAAGCAAAAGTTAAATTATCGACAAATTGACCTACAGCAGTTGAAATATATGTTCTAAAAATAAAGGAAAAGAAATTATCCTTTTTTACAAACTTTCCCAAAGCAAAATTCAAAAAATTATTGACGATAGCTGATACCAAAAAAGCCGTAGTAGATCCTAATAAAACATACCATGTACCACCGAAGGTATGATCTAAAGCTCCGTTGATTATATCTTCACTTCCTTCAACAAAAGATTCACCCCACATACCTGGAATAATACTAGCTATAAAAAATACAAAGCATAATAATAAATTTATAACAATTCCTAAAACAGCTAATTCAGTAGAAGCTTTAGGACCATAATGCTTAGTAACAATATCCATTGTTAAAAAAGAAACCCATGATAATAAGATTCCCGCATCTAAAGCTAACCATGATACTGGCATATTAATGCTTTTATTTGCTAATAAATTCATAGCAATAATTGAGACGATAAATAGAGCGACGACTACAGCGGGAATACTTCTTGTAAGAAGTACAAATTCTTTCCACTGTGTTTTGAGGTTTGTTTTCATTTCTTGATTCTCCTTTACAAATAAAAAACAGGCCCCAAGACAAAGAAGGACCTGAATTCGAATCAAGTATCTTTGTTCCTGGTTTTGTTTATAGACAGGATGGCAACAACGAACTGTCTTTAACGAAAAAAATAATAACTCATAAATCTTAATAATTCAAGAATAAATTCATTTAATCTAATTAAAAAAATAAAAGCAATTATGTTTTTTTAATTTTAAATTCATATATAAATAAGATATTTTTACAAAACAACTTTCCATAATTGTAAAAAGTTGTTATATTTTTTTACTAAACCAACAAAATAATTGTTAAAATAAAAATATCCAAGGAGGATTTATGAAAATTATCCACACTGCCGATCTTCATCTTGCTTCTCCTTTTTCTTATTTGCCTAAAGAAAAAAGAAAAATAAAAAATGTTTATTTAAGCCAAAATTTTGAAAATCTAATTAAATACGCTAAAAAAAATAATATCAATCATATTATTCTATCAGGAGATATATTCGATAGTAATAGACCTTCATTAAACATTAAGTCTTTTTTCTATAACCAAATAGAGGCTCATCCTTCTATTACTTTTTATTATCTTAAAGGCAATCATGATATAGAAGCTTCGCTGAATGTAGAACTCAACAATTTAAAAACATTCAAAGAAATATGGACAACATATGAAATAGATAATGTTACTATAACTGGTATAGAAATTAACGGCGATATAGAAGATTATATTTATAAATCTCTTACTTTAAATGCTAATAAATTTAATATTGTCATGATGCATGGTCAAATTATAAATTCTGCTAGTTCAAACAAAAAATTAATTTCTTTGCCTAAATTAAAAGATAAAAATATCGATTATCTAGCACTAGGACATATACATAAATATAGCGAAATGGCATTAGATGAAAAAGGAATAGCCATTTATCCTGGATGTTTAGAAGGAAGAGGTTTTGATGAACTTGGTCCTAAAGGTTTTGTAGTTATAGATACTGAAACAAAAAAATATAACTTTCATCAATTAACAAATAGAGAAGTTATCGAACAAGAGATCAATTTAAGCGATACAACATCAGAAGTTGCAGCTCTAAAAAAGATTGAAAATGAAATAAACCTAATAGATAAAGACAACATTTTCCGCCTAATACTAAAAGGAGATATCAATTATAACTATGATAATCTTGAAGAGAGGTTACACTCATTATATAGCAATAAATTCTTCTACTTTGAAACTAAAATTTTTCTTCATGAAAAAATAGATATTGAAAATCTTAAAAAAGGTGTCTCTTTAAAAAGTGAATTTTTTAAAATAGTCGACGAAGACAAAAATACTAGTAAAGAAGACAAAGAAGAAATATACAATTTAGCTATGAACCTTTTTAATGGTGAGGAGATAAACTGATATGAAATTAATATCATGTCACATTGAAAACTTTGGACAATTACAAAATAAAGACTATGCGTTCAACGATAATTTAACCTGTATCTATGAAAATAATGGTGCAGGAAAAACAACGCTAGCCGCTTTTATAAAAGCGATGTTTTATGGTCTTGAAAGCACCAAAAAAACAGACAAAAATTTTGGGGATCGCCTTCATTATTATCCTTTTTCTAATGGAAAATTTGGCGGATATTTAATTCTTAATGCCTTCGATAAAGAATATAGAATTGAAAGATATTTTGATAAAACTTCTTCTACTAAAGATACACTTAAAATATTCAATCAAGAAACACATGAAGAAGAGACTTCAATAACAGATGTTGGAGAATTCTTTTTTGGAATTGATAAAGAAGCTTTTGAAAGAACAATTTTTATAAATTCATTAAGCTTAGAAACAAAGACCACTTCTTCAATAAACAAAAAATTAAACAATTTAATCGATGATACAAACGATGATAATAATTACGAAAAAAACATCAAAGAACTCGAAGAATTATTAAAGAAATATACTAATACTCGATCAAATAAAAAAGGAGAACTTCAACAAGAAATTAACAATCTTCACGATGCACAAAAACAAGAGCAATCACTTTTATTAATCCAAGGCAAAATGGATGAACTCTATACATCATTAGATGAAGAAAGAAAGAAAAAAACAGATTTAGAAGATAAAATAAAAAAACAAAGAGAAATCGATTTAAAATTAAAAGAATGGGAAACATATGAAACTTATCTTAAAGAAATAGAAGATTTAAAAAACACCCAAGAAAAAATTATATCTCTTTATCCTTATGGTCTTCCTTCACTAGAAGAAATTTCATCAATCGAAAATGAAATAACTAATGTTACGAAAAATGAAGCTAGTCTAAAAGCATTAAATTTCAATCAAAATGATTTTGAAAAACTTAATTTTTATCAGACAAAATATGTTGAAAATCTTGATGAAAAAAGTTTAAACGAACTTCTTTCGTTGAAAGAAAAATACAAAAACATTGAAAATAAAATCTCTTCTAATTCTATTTTTCCAGATAAAGAAAAACTGGATAATTTAGAAAAAAAGTATGCTAACAAAATTCCAAGTTCCGTAAAATTTGAAGAAATATCAAACAAAATTAAAGAGCTCGATAAAATTTCATTAGAAAAAAGTAACTTAGAGCAAGAATATCCAGAATCACAAATATCCGAATATTCGCGAATGTTTTATAAAGATACTCTTCCATCAGAAAATGAAATAGAAACATTAAAGAATAATATCGATAAATATAAACAAAATAATGACCATATTAATTCTTTAAATGAACAACTAGCAGAAACAAAAGGAAAACAAAATTTAAAATTAGTTGCTGTAATATTAGTGGTTATTGGAATCTTATTAATTGCTGGAGGAATCACAAGTTTCATTTTAAATAATCTTATTTTAGGAATTGCTGGAAATGTCGTTGGAATCATTTTATCCGGAATATCAATTTTCCTGCTATTAAAAAAACAATCAACACCCTTAGAAAACAAAGAAAAAAAACTCATAAAAGAAGAGAATCTTGAATTAGGAAAATCAATAAAAGAAACCTTTAATAAATATATAATCTTTGAAGAAGATTATCAAAAGGCCTTGCAAATTTTAATTAGTAGCAAAGATAATTTTCAAAAATATCTTTCAAAGAAAAAAACAATCGATGATGCAATTTATCTCGCATTACAAAAAGAGATTTCTTCTTTCTTTTCTAACTATAGTATTTACTCAGAAAATTATTACGAAGCTCTAGAAAAATGCAAATCTGAAATAAATAGCCTTTATGAACTTCAAGAAAAAGAAAAGAAATATATAGAAGCTAAAAAATCTTTCGAAGAAGAAAAAATTAATTTGATAAAAGATATTAATTCTATACTTTCCCCTTTAAAAGAACATTCGTTCAATAATTCCTTAGAATTAGAAAATATTTATGATAATTGTAAAGAATATAACTCAATTAATTCTCGTTATTTAGAATATGTAAGGAAAAAAGAAGAATATTCTGCTATTTTAAATACCTCTCAAAATACAATTGATCAATTTAAAACAAAATATCATATTTTCGAAGATATAGGTTCTTATTTAAAAAATTTATCTTCAAATAGTAACACACTAAAAAACGACAAAAAAAATCTAGAAGAAAAAATTGAACAAGCAAAAACTTATAAAGAAAAAAATAAACTATTAGAAAAGCCTCAAAAAAGTGAAATATCTATTGAAAAATTAGACTTGGAAAAAGATGCTATTTTATTGAAAATTAAAAATTTAGAAAAAGCAATCACAGAAAACGAAAATGAATTACTAACTCTTCCAGATATTAAAAATACAATTCAAGATACCCATAATAAAATTCAAAATATCAAACATCGTATTGAGATAATTGAAAAAACAATATTCTTTTTTACAACTGCAGAAAACAATTTAAAAAATCGTTTCATTACTCCTATATACTCTTCATATACTACCTATATTCAAGATTTTGATTCAATTTTAAAGAAGGGAACTTCAATGGATTTCAATTTGAATATATCATTTGATATCCAAGGTGAATTAAAAAGTTATCAACATTTATCTCAAGGTCTTTTATCAATTCTTGAAGTTTCTTTAAGATTCGCCTTAATTGACAACATGTATAAAAAAGAGAAACCATCAATTATTCTCGATGATCCTTTTGTCTATCTTGATAAAGATAACTTGCAAATTGCAAAAAAAGTATTGCAAAATCTCGCAAAACAAAATCAAATAATTTACTTTTGCTGTCATGAAAGTAGAAAAATATAAAACTTTACTATCAAAATAGTAACATAATAAAACCCAGTGAATAAGCATTTTATCAAATGTTTATTCCACTGGGTATTTTTTTATAGCGATTATTTAATTTCTAGTCAACATCTTTTTTAAATATTGTCCTGTGTAAGAATTTGGATTTTCAGCCACTTCTTCAGGGGTGCCAGTAGCAACAACTTGTCCACCATTTTCACCACCTTCAGGCCCCAAATCAACAATATAGTCAGCACACTTAATAAGATCAAGGTTGTGTTCTATTACAACAACTGTATTTCCCGCATTGACGATTTGTTGAATAACATTCATCAACTTTTTAATATCATCAATATGCAATCCTGTTGTCGGTTCATCCATAATATACAAAGTATTTCCTGTAGCTGATCTTTGAAGTTCATAGGCAAGCTTAATTCTTTGAGCTTCACCGCCAGAAAGTGTAGTACTACTTTGTCCAAGTTTAATATACCCTAATCCAACATTATGCAAAGTTTGTAATTTTTTAGCTATGCTAGGGATATTAGAGAAAAACGATAAGGCCTCATCAACTCTCATGTCCAAAACATCAAAGATATTTTTATCTTTATATGTAACTTCCAATACATCTTCGCTATAACGCTTTCCATGGCAAACTTCACATTCAACATAAACATCAGGTAAAAAAGACATTGAAATACGTTTAACACCTTCACCTTGACAAGCTTCGCAACGACCTTTATTTAAATTAAAAGAAAAATATGAAGAATCAAATCCATGCATTTTTGCTTCACGTGTCGAAGCAAATAAAGTTCTGATATCATCAAAAACTTTAATATATGTTGCCGGATTGCTTCGTGAGTTTTGTCCAATAGGATCTTGAGAAATATTAATTACTTTATCTATGTGTTTAAGTCCTTTAACTTCATCGCATTCGCCGATATCAGAAACTGAAAGGCCTAATTCTTGTCGAACTTTTTTATATAAAACTTCAGTTATTAAAGAAGATTTACCAGATCCAGAAACGCCGGTAACACAAGTAAAAGCTCCAGTAGGAATAGAAACAGTAACATTTTTTAAATTATGACATCTTGCATTGACAATAGTCATCTTTTGATATCCTGGTCTTCTAATGTCTGGTATTTCTATTTTTTCTTTTCCTGATAAATAAAGGCCAGATATTGATCTTGGTGAATTGATAATGTCTTGCACTGACCCAGTTCCAACGATTTCTCCACCTTGATCACCAGCATTAGGACCAACATCTACTATAAAGTCAGCTGCTCTAATAGTATCTTCATCATGCTCAACTACAAGCATTGAATTGCCTAAATCTCGCATATCTTTTAATGTTTGAATCAAACGATCATTATCCCTTTGATGAAGACCTATTGAAGGTTCATCTAGTACATATAATACTCCAGATAATTTGCTACCAATTTGTGTAGCCAAACGTATTCTTTGCGCTTCACCACCAGATAATGTCGAAGCAGAACGAGCTAATGTCAAATAATCAAGTCCGACATTAATAAGGAAATTCAAACGATTTTTTATCTCTTTAATAACTAATTCAGATATTTTTTGTTCATTAGGTGTCAAACTTAAATTGTTTAAAAAATCCAACATTTTTCTAAATGACAAATGGCATATTTCATCAATATTTAATCCACCAATTCTAACAGCTAAAACCTGTTCATTTAATCTCGCTCCATGACATTTTGTACATGTTTTTTCAGACATAAATCCATGGTAATATTTTTTCATCCATGTTGAATTTGTGCTCAAATATAATCTATCTATTTTTGTTTTTACACCTTCATTGATAACACGATGCAAAGATGATCCTGTTTTTGTTTTAAAGAAATAATCTATATCTTCTTCAGGTCCATATAAAATGGCATTTATCTGTTTTGAAGTTAACTGATTTACTGGAACATCCTTATCGATGCCATACTTTTCACAAAGTATATCAAAGTCAGCCACTTCCATTGCTGAATCATTTTTCTTATAAATGAAAGGAATAGCACCATCATTTATTGATAAAGAAGGATCAGGAATAATTAAATCAGGATCAGCTTCGATTTTAACACCTAAGCCATTGCACTCACTGCAACATCCTAAAGGATTGTTAAATGAGAATAAACGAGGCTCTAAAGTTGGAGTAGTAAATCCGCACTCTGGGCAGCTTTGATGTTCACTTAAAAGTATTCCTTTTTCATTTTCAGGAACAATTTCTACATAACCATTAGCATTATTTAAAGCAACTCTTAAAGAATCATTAATTCTGCTCAATTCTTCTTTTTCTTCATCATCGCCTAAAATAATATGGTCGATAGCAATAGAAATAGTGTGTTTTTGATTTTTTTCTAGAAGTGGAGGAACAGTATATTTTTGAATCGTATTTTTATCAATTTTTATTCTTCTTAAGCCCAAGTCAATATATTTTTTTAAGGTATCAAAATGAGTACCTTTTTCATTGCGGATGATAGGAGCCATAATATAAATAGAAGTTCCTTTAGGAAAAGATAAAACTTTATTCGCCATTTGACTCAAAGAAAGTCCTTTGATAGGAAGATGATGAGTAGGACAATATGCTACACCAATTCTAGCATACAAAAGACGGAGATAATCATAAATTTCTGTTACAGTACCAACAGTAGAACGCGGATTATTTGAAACAGTTTTTTGATCGATAGCAATAGAAGGTGATAAACCATCGATAGAATCAACATCAGGTTTTTCTGTATTTCCTAAAAACATACGAGCATAGGAAGATAAAGATTCTACATATCTTCTTTGACCTTCAGCGTAAATTGTATCAAAAGCTAAAGTGGATTTTCCTGAACCAGAAACTCCAGTAAATACAACAAGTTTGTCCTTTGGGATTGTCAAGCTTACATTTTTTAAGTTATTAACCCTAGCACCTTTAATTATTATTTTATCGTTCATCCTTCACCTCCAGCATCCTACATTTTATCATACTTTCCCTTAGTTTATCTGTTTTTATAAATACTATGTATAAGAATTTATAACATCAAAAAAGAGGATGGAAACCTGACTTCGGTTTCTATTCATCCTCTAATTTTTATTATTGCAATTCGAAATCTACTTCTCCTCTTGCAAAATTACCGAAGGCATACTCATCTTCATAAGTAGCTTCAGAACAAGAGAGAGTTCCATCTGAATTCATCGAAAGAACAATTGTAGCTGTTCCACTTTTAATAGTAATTTCATTGTTATCGATTACATAAGTGCCAGTGCCAAGATATTCTGGATGATAGTTTCCTTCATAAGTTGGACAAACAAATGTCATTTTAACATTGCCTTTGCCATCAAAAGCTAAGGTTACTGTCGCAGGCAACTCATCATAAGTATCCCAATCAACAGCGTTATACTCACCGACATAGGTTTTACCAGCAAGGACATCGCCTTCTTCTATTTCTTCATCTTCATAGGTTTTATTTTCTTTATCGATGGTATAAACATATTCAGTACTATCGATAGTAATAGTTAAAGTTGTACCACTTATAACATATGTTCCTTCTTTACCATTGACATTTGCACCACCAAAGCCATTTAAGATAATCGAAGATGAACCATTAGTATAAGTTCCATCATAACCATCGCCTAAAACATAACCATCATAACCATGAGAACGATTAAATTTAGCAGTAAAGCTTGTCGCTTTGCCATCACTTAATGTTTGTCCTTCACCAACTTTAACAGTAAAGATACCACCGACAACATTAAAGTCACCAGTAACAGTGACAACACCGATTAAATCAGTTGGATTATAGCTATTTGATTTAGAAAGAACATAGACTACTTCGCCTTTATAAGTTGTAATCTTAAAGACCAAATCTTTCCAACTCTTACCAGCCATAACAGCTTCTGTACCATTATAGTAATATCCTTTATTTTCACCAGAAAGGGCATATACACCATCAGCAACTATAGTAATCTTTGTTGTTTTAAATGAATAATTGACATTTGTTTTACCAGTAAAGATCAATGTTGAACCAGTTGCATCATCAGGGTCGACAACAAAGCGACCTGTAGCACCATTGAGTTTACCAAAGCCATATTCATTGATAACAATAACATTTGTTGTAGAAGTGGAATTAGCTGAATAATATGTTCCAGCAGCAAATTTTTCTTGATCAATTGTAGCACCGATCAATTCATATTTATCACCATTAACAGAAACATAATATGTTGGATCATTTCCTTCATATAATGTGATGACATTTTCATAGAAAGGATTGAAGTAATAAGTATAACTTTCACCATCTAATGTTGCATTTCCACGAGAAGTTTCACTAGTTGTAAAGCCATCAACAAACAATGTTTTGCCTTCAGAATTTGTCAAAGTCTTTCTTTCATCCATATTAGCAACAACAAGTTTTCCAGCAGAAGCTAATTTAAAAACTAAAGATTCATTTCCATAATTTATCGCAAATATAGCTCCAACTTCACCTAATTCAACTTTAGAATCACTTTGCTTGACAAGAGTAGAGATAGCAGAAGTTACTTTTCCATCACTTGGAGCATATAAGTAGAATTTATCCGAGCCTTTTGTAACTTCATAAATGATAGTACTAGAAGAAGAAACATTAGCATAAAGCTTTCCAGTTGTTCCTTCTTTGATATAAAAGTAGGAACTAGAGCCTTCATTGATAGTCAAAATATCATCGCTTAATATATCAACAACGAGTTTCTTTGTAGAACCATAAGCACTACCAACTTCAGTTAATGTAACAGTTAATTCACCCTCAGAATATCCACTTGGCAACATACCGATATAAGTGGTAGAACCTATTTCACATTTGATAATTCCATATTTATCAACAGTGAAGGCATGAACAGCACTACTGCTTGATAACCAAGAGAAGGTTCCAAGAAGCGTTCCTTGATAACTTGTATCAGAAACAGCAGTAGCAACATTATTGCTTTCCAATGTATAAACATATGTATTTTCACCAACTGTAGCTCTAATTACTTTTTCAGTTATCATCTCATAAGTTCCAACAACATCATTCATGGTAATTACACCTGTTGTATTCGCTTTGATACTAGCAAAGCCATCAATTGTAAATGTAGTATCACCACAAGTATAAGTTCCAGCCAAAGCACTTGCTGGCAAATAACCTATTCTTGTATTAGAAGTTGATTTAGTAATCATCGCTTTACTGATATATACTTCACTTTCATCTAAGTTTGTAACTTTGATCAAAGCGCCTTTTTCAGTATAAAGAAGATCATTTAATAATGTAACTTTACAAGCTAATGGAGAAGCAGATGAAGTCTTAAAGAACAAGAAAATATCTTTATCATTTAAAACATAATGAGTTAAATAATTAGCATTTTCATATCCTAAATAACTTTCACGCTTAGCAGATGTTGGAATGATATAGCTTGTAACTGGAGAAGAGGTAGATGTTCCACTCACAGTAACAACTGAAGTTTGATAGATGTAATCTCCTAATTTAGTCAAAGTAACAGTAATTGTCTTTTTAGTGCTATAAGAAACATATCTTCCTTCAAAGACCATATTTCCTAAAGCATCAACAGATGTTATATTTCCGACATATTTAGTGCTGCCATAGTAATAGGTACCAACACCATATTCATCAATACTTAAATAATGATCGCTGGTTGTACTGGTATCAACACTAGAATAAGAAACCTTACCATATGCGAGACTTTCAAATTTCTTTTCTAAAGAAGTATAAGTATTTGCTTCTTTATCAATAACAACATATCCACTGACAGTTGAAGTACCACTATTGCATAAAACAATAAGGTTAGAACCAGTTGTAGAAACATAATAATCATAAGAAGTACTACCGAGAGTAGCAACACCTCTTGTTGAAGAAGTTAAGCCAAAACCATCCAATGTCAAACTATCATTACCATTAGAATATGAGCCTCTTTCATCTCCAGCAAGAGTTAAACCGCTATAGTTATTACCTAGATTTTCAACTCTAACAATAGCATGATGGTTAGCAGAAGTAACTTCAAGAATTGCACCTTTTTCTAATGTAGTTTTATCATTTAAGAATTTAACTTCCGCAATTTCACCTAAATCAGTTTCTGATGTGCAATAAATGTATGTTGTAACACCATTTCTTGTAAAGGATTTAATAATAGTTGTACGACTATTTCCTGTAGTTACAGCATTTTGATCTAAGTACAATCTTTGATCGTGTGATTTATCACCAGATAATTTAATAACTAAAGCACCTTCAACTGTCATGCTTCCTGAAACAGTAACAGTAGCTGTTCCACCAACTTTTGTTAAAACAGTTTCAAAAGTATAATCAGCATTGATATTAACTTTTCCGGTATATGAACTCGAACTATATTTAAAAGTAGCTGTACCAAATTTATCAATACTAAGAGTATAGCTAGAACTTGAAGCATTGATATATTCACCAACAACTGGATTGTTCTCATAAAGTGGTGCTAATACTTCAAAAGTATAATACTTAACAACTGGATTTCCATTGATATCCATTGTCAAGCTGACAAGATAGAAACCTGCCTTTGTGAAATCAACCAAAGAGTAATCAAGATAATCATCGACATTTTTAACTGTACCTTCAGCTGTTGTGATAGTAAACTTAGAGATCAATTCATCAATAGCATCTTCTTTAATTGGAAGCATATTGATTTCATAATCGCTTATTGAAACTTTAGCGCCTTGGCTGACATATTGAGATTCAAGTTCCATTTTTACATATGGTAAATAATCAGAATCAGCAATAACAACACTATTTTTATATGAATCCATGAATAAGCTCATTCTAGAACCATATTTAAATGAAGGACGGACATTGACATAAGTTACTTCAATCAAACCAGATTTATAAACATAATTAATATTTACTGCATCTGCATAAGAAGAGGAAGCTTTTACAATACCTGTTCCATATCCATCTAAGAAAACCTTTAAATTATCTTTGACAAATAATCCTTGATATCCATCTTTTTCATCGACTGTAAATGTATTATCAGCAGTATTTAAATTAATCTTATAAGCAAATTCATAATTGTTAGTATCATAGATGAATAGCTTATCATTTACATAATCATAACCGCCAAATTTTAAAGAATTAATATTACTTATAGAAAGATCAGCAACTTCTTTTCCATCAACATATAAAGATACACCATTAGAAGCTGTAATTTCTAAGCTAGCTTGTTTATTATCTACTGTTCCTTGATAAGTTCCAGTATATTTTTTAGTTGTAGTTTCTTTATCAGTTCTTTTACCGGTAACCGCATCATTCATCACAACATACATGCTGTAATCATTGACTTTAACAGTTCCTTTAGATCCGACAGACAAGTCGAAGTCTTCAGAGAATGTTACCTTGCCGAAAGAATGTCTATAATAGAAATCGGCAGAAGTATGTTCAGCAAGTTCAGTAACTAAACCATAATAAACTTTTTCTCCAGCTGCATTTCTTAAAACTAAAACATCGATTGATGTACAAGGAGAAGAATTATCAACGACATACTCAGAAGATGTGTTGAATGTCAATTTTCCAAGGAGTGTATAAACATCCGTTTTGGCAAAGATATATTGTCTATTGTTTTCATTGAACTTCATATTCAATCTATTGACTGGAAGAAGAACAGCAATACCATTTTCTTGTGTGAAATAGAAATCATTAGATAAGTATCTGATCAATAGAGTATTTTCATCAACAGCAGAAATAGAAGTCACGTCATCGCTTGCATTTCCATCAAAAACAAATGTTCTATTAATTGTTGTGGTAGTTGATGTAGCTTCATCTTCATCATCACCAGATGTATCTGTAGTAGTTGTACCACGCATATTAGTCTTATAAGTTCCAAGGAAATCTTTTGAAACTACAAACACATTCTTTTCAATTTGTTCGCCTTTATAAATAAGCTTTAAAGTATAACAACCAGGAGTGAAAACATCGACCTTACCTTCGATCATATCGCGGGTAACAAAAACACTTTCTTCTCCTTCTTTAATTGTAAACAAAGTTGTTGGATCAAAGACATCTCCTTCAAAGACATAGTTTTTAGCGCTATTATCAACAGAAAGAGTAACATTTGAAACAACATTGATACTAAGTAAAACTTCAGTTGGATTCTCGCTGTCTTTACCATCAATATATACTTTTAAGGTAACAGGATATATTCCTGATTTTGAAAAATCAACTTTTGATTTATCAATTTCAACATAGGTAGTCAAATTATTTGTGACTTGATCTTTATCGGTATATAAGCTTTGTTTAATATTATTAACTGTAACAGTAATAGCACTTAAAATATCATTATCGCTTAAATCTTTAGTACCATCAATAACTTCTTGATTGATACGGATATCAAAAATATTTTGACGGACAACATAAGTCAAAACCAAAGTAACATCTTCAGTAGTGCTTCCTTGAGTATAAGGAACTTTGACTACAACTTCATAACTACCTGCAGCAGAGAAATCAACCTTTGAAGTATCAATATAACGATTTGCAACAACAAAACGTTGACCATTAGAAATTAAAATTACATCATTATTAAATGAATATTCATCCATTGAAGTTCCTTTTTTAATGATGATGACATCACTTTTTGTAACTTCAAGATGAGCTCCGGTAGCAATAGTAACAACAGCAGTTGCAGTTTTTCCACCATAATTTAAAGTAAGTGTATTTTCACCTAAGCGAGAATAATCAATTGAACCAGTTATATCTAAAAGAGAAATCAATTCATTATGTTCAACGCCATCAATTTTCAAAGAGAATAATGATGTTACATCAAGTCTTTCAGAATTTGGATAAATAGTTACATTTTTTCCACTTAAGGCCAATTCATGATCTGCGACTACTACAACCTCAACAGAAGAAGTAACGACTGTAGAATCTTCTTTATAAGTTAAAGTAACAAGATATTTTCCTTCTTCAGCTTTTAAACCAGAAACATCAATCATATTAGCTGTAACTTTTTTAGCTACGCCATCAACTGTCAAGCTAAATAATTCTGTCGCATCAAAATTTTCAACTTCACTCAAAGTAATAGTTTTAGTTTTATAGCTATTAACAACATCAATTACATGATCTTCAATAACTTCAACTACAATAGTCTTGCTTGTGTCACCAAGAGTTACTGTGTAAGAATATGTTCCGACTTCAGCTTTAACATCACTTGTTACCATTTCATCAGAAATATCAGTTTTTTCACCATCGATAGAAACGACAAATAAATCTTTAAAATTATAATCAGCAACTTCTTTAACTTTTAAAGTGACATTTTCAACAGAGCTTGTAACAACATAGACTGTTTTAGAAACATGAATAGTTAAAAAAGCATTTTGTCCACCATAAGAGCATAAAACAGTGTAATATCCTTCTTTTTCTTGGACATCGCTATAATCAAGCATATCATCAGTTACAGGGAAACTATCGCCATCTACTGTTAAACTAAACAAGGTCTTAAAATCAAAATCTACTACTTCTCTATCTTTAATCTCTACAGAAGTATCAGTTTTTCCAATGACAATTTCTGATGCTTTAATAGTGATGGAAAGTTCAGCTTTTTTAGAAGAATCAGCATTACTTGTTGCAGTAATAACTGCTACTGAATCTGCAATTTGAACATCTTTGACTTCAACTAAGCCATCAGCAGAAACTAAAACTTTATCGCTAGAAGAAGTCCAAGTAACAGATTTATCTTCAGTACTACCAACAACAGTAGCTGTTAATTGTAAACTTTGCTTACGAGAGACAATATTTTCACCACTTCCTGTAATTACAACACTTTCAACATCAGGTAAAACTGAAGAAGAAGTGGAAGAGGAGCTTGAAGAAGAGGTGGAAGGTTTAGAAGTAGAAGATGATGAAGAGGTGGAAGAAGATGATGGTTGCTTATTATTACAAGAAGCAAGAGCTAAAGTAGCCGTAACAATTGGCAAAGAAAGTAAAACAAGTTTCTTCTTATTTATTTTTTTTCTCATAATTTTTTCCTTTCTGTTTTATTAGAAAGGAAATGGCTAAAGCCATTTCCTAAAAATATAACTTAGGCAATCTCCCAAGTTCCTGGAAGATAGCAATATACATATATTGTCTTAAATCCAATATTATTGAAACGAATCATAATCTTGCTATCTTTATCCATAAATGTAACATTGCGATTATTGCTATTAGAAGTTTGTGTGTGTTTTGAATCTATTAATTTAACATATCCACTAGCTTCAGCAAATTTATCCATGAGATAATTGAAATTATCATCGGTTAAACGGCGAACACCATTTAACAAATCTTCAGAAGCTGTAATATTAAATGAGAAACATCCAACACCATCTTTTGTGTAATCTAAATCTCTAGAAACAGACATTGAATCCCCAAAAGCTGAACGGAATTGACTTGGGGTAGGGAACTTCGAACTATCAGCACCATAGAAATAATTTAAAGCATCAGCTACTGTTCCTGTAGTATAGCCAGTACCATAAGCGGTTTCATAACGAGCACTTACTTCATCCCATGTTTCTGGTAAAACACGCGGAGAATAGTTATCAAATAAATCTTCATCTAATTTAGTTGTGCCAATTTCTGAATATGTTGTTTTAACATAGCCAATATAATTTCCACTGATGTTATAAGGATAAACAGTATTTAAAAGATTTCCTTCAGAATCAACAGTGATAGAAAGTTGTGTTTCAACATCTTGGCTAGCGCTAGAGGCATTGCTATAGCTTGAAATTTCTTTAGCTACTGCAGCATTGATAACAGAATCACGAAGAGTGAAAGTATAAGTACTTTCAAATTCATTTTCAGTAACTGTAGGGAAACCGAATACTTCTGGAGCAAAGTTAAATCCAGGAAGTTTAGAAGAAATATTTCCTTCATATTTTTTCTTGCCTACAAGGCCTTTACTTGATGCGCTATATTCAAATTCATCATAAGTATTATCATCATTTTGCTTATATCCTGTATAAGATAAACCATATGGATTATCAAAATAACCACCAGAATAATAAGTGCTTCTTCTGAGTAACACAGCATCTTCTGTTACTTGACCATGAAGACCAGCAGGACCAGTAGCGGAAGAAGTTGGAAGGACTTTTTTCTTCAAAGAATTTCTTGATTGATCATAACTGTTTTCGCTAGAAGAAGCAGAATATGTCGAAGTATCAACAGAATCAAATGTATAGTTGGTGATACCCTTCATTTGTTCAAGAGCCTTAGCTAAAACTTCTGTATATTTCGTTGCAGCATATGGTGTAGGATCAGTAACAACTGTTGTACCAATATCAGCAAAGGTTAAATCAATTGTTGTCCAACTAGCAGCAGAAGCAGTTTCAGCTGTACCATCTGTTGAGCCATAATACAAAACTTCTGTTGAGCCAGTTAATCTTGTTACATGACCATCTTCAACATATAAGCTGATTTCCAAAAGTGTATCTGATAAAAGTGGAGTTAAACTATAGCTTAAATATGTTGGTAAATATAAATTATCCATATCAGTTGGATCGATATAATAATCATAAGCACCTGTTTTAGAATTATAAGTAAACTTATTAATATCTAAATTTCCTAAGTGATTCCAAAGATGATTTTGTTCCCATAAATTATAAGAACCAAATGTATTCATATCTGATTCTCTTGTAGCAACATTATCTTTATTAATATAAATTTTATCTAATGCATGTCCGGTATTACCTTCTTCATCAGTTAAACCATCGACAACCCCTTTTTTATAAGTATTGACTTGGTGGGCGCCATCTTTATTATTTTTTCTGATCCAATATTCGCCTGCCCAAGCATTTTCTTCCATTTTTGTAACCATGTAATAAGTGTTATTAGTGGTTTTATCTAAAGTGAAATCTTTATAAAAATCAACTAATTCACCATTTACTGTAATGGAAGAATTACCAATTTCTTCGATCATCTGTGAAGTTAACTCACCAACTTGACCTTGTTTTGTCGGAGCCTTTAAAGTGATAGTAATTGAAGCAAATACATTGGTATCAGCTAAAGAAGTAGCAGTGACACTGACAAATTGATCAAAAACTAATTCAGTAGTACCAACATAGGTAACAACACCATTTTCAACAGTGATAAGATCACTATTTGTAGTCCAGAGCAAAGATTTATCATCTGTGCCAGAAGTAGTAACTTCAGCAACAACAGTTATAACTTTATCCTCAGATCCAGTATCGATAACTGTTTTTTCAGCAGTTAAAGTTATGCTGACTTTAATAGAAAGTGTAGAAGAAGTAGAAGATGATGAAGAAGAGGAAGAAGTGACTGAAGAGGAAGAATGAGTAGAACTAGAAGAAGAACTTGATGAAGAACTAGAAGAATTGTTATTATTGCAGCTAGCTAAAGTAACACCTAAGAGTGCAGGGATTAATAATAATTTTGTGATTTTTTTCATTTAATATCTCCGATAAATTAATTGTTGGTTGGGTTTTTATAAATATATACGAATAAGTCCAAATCACTGTCGACTGGAACCAAAGTATATCCATCTTTGGTATATCCGCCTTTTCCATCATTGACAAAGCCTTTTTCAATGAAATAAAGCTTTAAAGCAAGAAGAGAAGAATCAATACTATAATTTGAATCAAGTGGAACGTCTAAGTAAACTTGAATAGCTTTAACAGCACGATTAGAATTTGGTAATTGATAAATACTTGTCGAACTAAGACCATAGCAATCGCCTAAAGCTTCAGGGAAATAAGGGACTATTGAACTAGCATTTTCATCTCCTAAATATGTGGTCATAATCTCATCAGTCGGATATTCAACACCTGATTCTCCTTCATCAGGATAATAAAGTGTTGTAACATCTTTCCAACTAGTTGGAGCAACGCGATTATCAAAACTTAAATCACAATCATCAGGAATAGAAGCAGTATTAAAATTGCCATAATTGATAACAAATAAGCCTTTAATAAGACCTAAATCACTATAGAAATATGATTGAGTTATATATCCTTCATCATTAATTACAACATAAGGAGTAAAGGAAGAAGTGCTAGAAGTATATCCTCTTGTTGCAAACATTCCATATAAGCAAAGTTCATTTCCTGGAGCCTTATAGAAAGTTTCAGCAACTTTACTCATAGCATCGTAAGAAAAATATACTGTAGTTTTAGAATCTTGATAATACTTATATCCAGGATTGAAAATAGCTGGGGAGAAAGCAAATGATGGTTTAGCATCATCAATGCTTCCAACAAATTCTCTAGTTGCATAATGCTTGTTATTAGCATCACTTCCAAAAGAATTATATAAATTATCATTTATCTTTTTATAACCATAAGTACCGGTATCAGATAGACCCGTTACATTACCTTGATTATCAAAAATCAAATCTTGATAATACATAGCATCTTTAGTAATAGTTTCTTGATAGCCGCTATAAGTAACAGCGGAAGAAGTTGCTAAAGAAGTTAAAATTTGAACTGTTGTTGTATAACTTTCCAAACTCTTCATTTTTTCAAGAGCATTCTGTAAAGTTTTATGTTCTTCTTCTAAAGTATATTTATTTATATAAGGATATTTAACAAGATCTCCTGTATTGAAATAAGCCTCCAATGTTTGAATAGCTTTATATCCTGTTTGAACACGATAATCTTCACCAGTTACAAGAACAATAGAAGTGATTTGATTATATTCAACCCTTAAAGAAAATTTAACAGCATCAAATTCATAAGGAGTACAACTAGAAGATAATTGACTTAATAATTTTTCATTTGTTCCATTGTAGTCAAATAATCCACTTTCTTTATTGTAAGTAAAATTTTCAACAGATAAAGAAGTTAAAGGATTATACAAATTAGCATCTTCCCATTTTACTGGTAACCCATTATCATCGGTTATCGGAGTATAGCTCTCTTCATTCATCAAAGATAGCCCTACTTGGCAAGCATTGCCTTGATAGTTCTCATAAATTAAATATTCTGTTTTACCAGTTGTAGAATTTGCATAAGCAGCTGACCAGAAATTATCCTTCATGTTTGTATAGCTTTCGACAATTGTCGTACTATAATATTTATCAGAAGCTATAGAGTAAAGATCAATTGTAGTTGTACCATTAAATTCAATTTTGTCTGTCTTTAATACATCTAACATACCTTGAGTTAAAACAGGATCAGGTTCAGGGGCTAAAACAGTGATAACAAAAGAATATTCTTTTGAAAGATCAGCAACTGGTTGAACAGTTATAGTTACTTCAGTGTCTTCTTCAACTTGACGAGTGACAGAAACAATATTATTGCTGATAGAAATTAAATCAGAAGATTTTTTCCAAATAACCGTTTTGTTCTCAGTACCAGTAACATTAACGGTTAATTCTATCGTATTGCCGTATCTAACAGCCTTAGGTCCAGAAACCGAAATAGAAATCTCGTTCTTGATCGAAGAAGAACTTGGGATAGAAGAACTCGAACTGCTGGAAGAAGGAAGTGAAGTAGAAATACTAGAAGAAGAACTTGATGAAGAACTTGAAGAATTAGTTGTTTGATTATTACAAGATGTAAATAAAATAGCTGAAAAAGCTAAAAATAAAACACCAAAAGTTATTTTTTTTTGCATAAAAGCCTTTCTATATAAATATAATGTCCTTGTTAAAAAAATATCCCCTTTCTTAAATGTCTAACAATTAAAATTATTATCATAATTTTTTTATTGTTTGTCAACAAAAATCAAAATGAAAGCCCTTTACAAACAACATTTTTTCCATAAAAAAAGTTGAACAAATAATTGTTCAACTTTTTCTTTTTTATAGTACTAACTTAATTAATTACCCATTTTTAAAATGGTATGATAACGCTTTTCAGCATATTTTTGTGATTTAGCAAGCAATTCTTCAGCGTGATCTGGATTGACCTTTGGAAGTTGAGAGAATCTTGTTTGTTCCATAACGAAGTCACGGAATAAATCAAAGTTAGGTTCTTTGCAATCCATTTGTAATGGATTTTCACCTTTTTCTTCACGGCGTGGATCATAACGGAAGATTGGGAAATAACCACATTCGACAGCTTTCTTTTCAATGATTTGAGCATTGGATAAGCCACCTTTAATACCATGTTCTTGGCAAGGAGAATAGCAGATGATAAGAGATGGACCATTGTAGCTTTCAGCTTCTTGGAAAGCCTTCAAAGCTTGCATTGGGTTAGCGCCTAAAGAAACTTGAGCAACATAGACATGACCATAAGCCATAGCCATTAAAGCGAGATTCTTTTTAGCTGTCTTTTTACCAGAAGCAGCAAACTTAGCAATAGCACCTGTTTGTGTAGATTTAGAAGCTTGACCACCAGTATTTGAATATACTTCAGTATCAAGAACCATAACATTGACATCTTCTTCATTGGCGAGAACATGATCAAGACCACCATAACCAATATCATAAGCCCAACCATCACCACCAACAATCCAAACAGATTTATCAAGTAAGTCTTTCTTGAATTCAAGAACTTTCTTGATGCCTTCACATTTAGAATTTTCAATAGCAGAAATCAATGCAGGAAGTATTGTTCTAACATGTTTTCTATCTTTGATATGTTCTTCATAGTCATTGATTAAGGAAACAAGTTCTTCTTCGCATTCAGCTTTATTAGCTTCAAGAATTTCAACAATTTGAGTTAAGCGGAAGTCAACAGCAACTCTCATACCAAAACCAAATTCAGCATTATCTTCGAATAAAGAGTTAGCCCAAGCAACACCTTCACCATTTTTATCGGTGACAAATGGAGTAAGTGGAGTTGAACCATTATAAATAGAAGAACAACCAGTTGCATTAGCAACTAACATATCTTTTCCAAATAATTGTGAAACCAAACGATAATATGGAGTTTCACCACAACCAGCACAAGCGCCAGAAACTTCTTGATAAGCTGGTAAGAAAGCAGCACCCTTAACTGTATTTAATGGAAATAAATCTGTTCTAGATTCAGTTTCTTTATAGAGAATATCAGCAGCTTTTTCGTGGTGATATTGAGTCTTAGCTTCAACCATTTCCAAGGCTTTCTTTCCGCCTTTACCTGGGCATTGAACAAAGCAGATACCACAACCAACGCAGTTCATTGGACTGACTTGAATACGGAATTTAAGACCTTTTGTATTAGGACCACCCATCAAATTTAAAACATCTTCACGTTCATCTTCAGGGAGTTTAGCAATTTGTTCATCATTTAAAACAAATGGACGAATTGTAGCATGTGGACAGACAAATGCACATTGATTACATTGAATACAATTTTCTTTGTGCCATAATGGAACTCTGTCAGCTGTTGCTCTTTTTTCTTTAAATGTAATATTGTTTTGCATTGTACCATCAAGCAATTCATATTCAGTGAATTTACTGACTGGTAAATCATAACCATCAAGTGAACCGACAACATCAACATAAGAATCGAAGTAATCATCACCAGTAGATTCTTTGACAGCATTTACTGTTAAATCTGCCCAACTTGGATCAACTTTAACTTCACGAAGACCTTCAGCACCGGCATCGATGGCTTTGTAGTTCATTTGAACAACGTCATCACCTTTTTTAGAATAAGACTTCTTGGCAAATTTCTTCATCCATTCTTGAGCTTCAGAATATGGCATGATATTTTGATTCAAGAAGAAGAATGAAGCTTGTAAAGTAGTATTGGTATGACGACCCATACCGATTTCAGCAGCAATCTTATTAGCATCAATAACATAGAACTTAGCATTCTTTAAAGCTAATAATTTCTTCATGCGGTTTGGCATTGAATGAATAAGTTCTTCATCTGTCATATCAGTATTTAATAAGAAAGTACCACCCTTCTTCAAATTCTTAACCATATTATATTTCAAGATATAAGAATCCATAGAACAGGAGATGAAATCTGCATGTTCAATATAATATGTTGAACGAATAGGATCTTTACCAAAACGGAGGTGACTTCTTGTAACACCACCAGCTTTTCTAGAGTCATAAGCAAAATAAGCTTGAGCATATTGATGAGTTGCATCACCAATAATCTTAATGGAAGACTTATTTGCAGAAACTGTACCATCACTGCCTAAACCATAGAATAAGCAAGATGTGTAAGTATTATTTACATGATATTCAGAATCAACTGGTAAAGATAAATGAGTTACATCATCATTGATACCAATTGTAAATCCAGTAAATGGTTTTTCACTATCAAGGAAATCATAAACTGCTTTGATTTGGTTAGGTTGAGTATCTTTACTAGAAATACCATAACGACCACCAACAAGAACATCAACATGACGCTTTTCTTGTTCAAGGGCAGCAACGACATCCAAATATAAAGGTTCGCCTAAAGAACCTGGTTCTTTAGTTCTATCTAAAACTGCAATCTTTGTAACAGTAGAAGGAATAGCAGCAATTAAATGTTTGGCAGAGAAAGGACGATATAAATGAACTTTAACCATACCGACTTTTTCACCTTTAGCCATTAAATCATCAATTACTTCATGAGCTGTTTCTGTAACAGAACCCATAGCAATGATAACCTTAGTTGCATCTTTTGCGCCATAATAAACAAATGGAGCATAAGTTCTACCTGTTAATTCACTGACTTGTTTGAATAATTTTTCAGCTTCAGTAACAATATTTGCTTCGTGAACATTTTGAGCTTCACGACCTTGGAAGCAGATATCATCATTTTCAGCGCCACCACGAGTGACAGCGTGACCATGAGGATTTAAAGCTCTCTTACGGAATTCTTCAACTTTTTCTAAATCGAGAAGTTCCTTCCAATTTTCATCATCGACAAATTCAACATTTTGAATTTCATGTGATGTACGGAAACCATCAAAGAAGTCGATAACAGGTGAAGAAGAATTTATTGCTAATAAATGAGCCATAGGTGATAAATCAGCAATTTCTTGAACTGAGTGTGAGCAAAGCATAGCAGCACCAGTCTGACGACAAGCATAAATATCTTGATGGTCACCAAAAATAGAAAGTGAACGGCTTGCTAAAGAACGAGCAGCAACATGAACTACTGCTGGAATGCATTCACCAACCCATTTGTAAATATTTGGAATCATAAGGAGTAAACCTTGGCTGGCTGTATAAGTAGTTGCTAAGCTTCCTGCTTGCAATGCACCATGAACAGCACCAGAGGCACCACCTTCACTTTGTAATTCAACAACTTTAACACAATTTCCAAAAGCGTTTTTCTTTCCTTGAGAAGAATAAACGTCAACAAGTTCCGCCATAGGAGATGACGGTGTAATAGGATAAATAGCAGCTACTTCTGTAAATGTGTAGCTAGCTAATGCGGCTGCAGTATTACCATCAACCGACAAGAATGATTTCTTGATTTCTTTCATATTTCCTCCAAAATCCAATAATATTATACCCCTTGTTTTTTTTAATTTGTAAATAAAAATAACATTTTAAAAAGTTTTTGCTAATTCTTTTATATAATTTTTAATCTTAGCGCTCATATCTGGTCTTTTTAAAGCATAATCGATAGTAGCTCTAACATATCCAAACTTATCACCTACATCATATCTTGTTCCTTCGAAATCACAAGCATAAACAGGTTTATGAACCATCAATTCTTTGATAGCATCAGTAAGTTGAATTTCCCCGTTTTTACCAGGAGCAGTTTTTCCTAAAATTTCAAAAATTTCCGGTGTTAAAATATAGCGTCCTAAAACAGCATAATCGCTTTCAGCTTTATCAATATCTGGTTTTTCATTGATATCGACAACTTTAAATATTTTCTTACCATCAGCAACATCGCGTGAAGGTGTAACAATACCATATTTATTAACGTCAGTATGTGGAACCTCTTGTACTCCTAAAATAGAACAATTTTTACTATTATAAGCATCAACTAATTGAAGTAAAGCAGGCTTTCCTTCACTGGTAACCATATCATCCCCCAACAATATAGCAAAAGGTTCATTGTTGACAAAAGAACGAGCACAAGATATAGCATGTCCTAATCCCTTAGGTTCTTTTTGTCTAACATAATAAATATTAGCTAAAGAAGCTACCTGTTTAATAAGGTCAACAAGATCATTTTTCCCGCTTTCTTTTAATCTCATTTCTAATTCATAATTCGTATCGAAATAATTTTCCATCGAGTGTTTATTAGAATTAGTAATAATTAAAATTTCTTCAATCCCAGACTTAACCGCCTCTTCAACTATAAATTGAATCGTCGGTGTATCAACAATCGGAAGCATTTCTTTCGGCATTGATTTTGTAGCTGGTAAAAAACGGGTTCCAAGACCAGCAGCTGGAATAATAGCTTTTTTTACTCGTTGCATGAGCACTCCTTTAATAAAAAGAAAGAAAATTCAATAAGTAAAACTTTCTTATTTAAAGTATAACAAAATAACATTATTTTTAAAATATAAAGAAAATAATTTGAAAAAAAGTATGTTAAAAATATTTATTAGTTGATTTAGCGCTTTCATTTTTATAAAATAATAATATATTTATGGAGGTTTTCGCGTATGAAAACAATTACAGCTAAAGTAACAAATGAAAGAGGATTAATTTCTCGAAAAGCTGCTGAATTAGTTAGCATTGCTAATCGCTATACTTCCAATATTACTTTAAAAACAGAGCACGGAGAAACAGCAGATTTAAAGTCTATTATGAACGTTTTCGATACAATAATTAACGCAAATGAAACAATTCTTATAGAAATTGAAGGAAGTGATGAAGAACAAGCCTATAAAGCCTATGCTGATCACTTCGCTTCTGGAGCTTTCTAAAAATTAATTTTCTAATTAAATAGACAAGAAATTATCTATTTTTTTATGCTTTAATTTCTAATTTTAGTTTTGCTTTCTGCATATTATAAATTGTGAGAACATATATAAAAATCAACAAAGAAAACCTAAGACATAATTATCTTGAAATTAAATCTAAAACAAACAAAGAAATAATAGCTGTTGTAAAAGGAAACGCCTATGGGCACGGAATAAAAGAAATAAGCCAAGAATTAGCACTATCAGGTTGCAAATTTTTTATGGTAGCAAGCATAAATGAAGCCTTGCAACTTAGAAAAAGTCTTATTCTTTCCCCGATTTTGCTATTAGAAAACACATCAGATTTAAAAAGTGTTTTAGCCCTGAAATTAACACTGAGTATCATGAGTCTAAAGCAATTAGAAGATATTAGTAAAACTAAAATTCCCTTATCCATTCAATTATTTTTTGATTTAGGTATGAAAAGAGATGGACTTTTGCCATATGAAGCTTTAGAAGCAAAAAAAATAATTTCTCACTCCAATCTTCTTTTAACTGGAATTTTTGCTCATCATACATGTAAAGAAAATTACGAAAAAGAAACAAATATTCTCACTGAAATTTTAAAAATATTCGATAATAAAATTATTTATCATCATCAATCTTCTAATTATATTTTAGAAAAAGATGACTCAAAATTTCTAAGAATAGGCGGAGCTTTATATGGCCTTGTCGATATGCCTAATATTAATTTAAAAACTGTTTTAAAATTATATTCTCCTATTTGGTGCATAAAAGAAGTTAAACAAGGAGAAGAAGTTGGTTATGGAAATAAAAAAACAGTTCCAGAAAATGGATACATCTATACAATACCTTTCGGATATGCTGATGGCCTAAAAAGAAATACCACACTTCTTGGTTTCATAAATGGTGAAATTATTAAAAACGTTGGAAACATCATGATGAATCACACCCTAATGTTTTCTAAAAACAAATACAAAATTGGAGATGAAATAGAATTGATAGGAGATAATTTAAATATTAATTATTTGTCAAAACAATATAAAACTATTCCTTATGAAATCACTACTTCTTTAAATCCAAATTTAAAAAGAATAATAGAATAAAAGGTCTGAATTTTTTAAGAATTCAGACCTTTTATATTATTTATCATTTTATTTTTTTAATGCATCAACCATCAATTGATTCAAACTCTTAACAAAGTCTGTTTTATCTTTTATATCGAAACCTTGAAGGAGTAAAGCTTCGTTATATAAAACATCTGCATAAGCTTCAACATTTTTACCAGATTCACTCAAGCTTTTTATAGCTTGGAACAATTCATGGTCTGGATTGATTTCAAGAACCTTATTAGATTTTACTTTTCCAGATGTTTCAGGTTGTTTATCCATAACCTCTTCAACATTCATCGATACCTTATCTTTTGTTGAAATACAAACCGGAGAATCAACCAAACTTGATGAGAAAGTGACATCATCAACTTTATCTTTCAATGCATCCTTTAAAGAAGTTAAAAGATCTTTATTATCTTTAACAAGATTTTCTACTTTTTCTTTTTCTTCTGTTGTCAGATCACTTTTATCTTCTTCACCAATATTCTTAAATTCTTTTCCATCATAATCGTGCATCATTAACATAGTAAATTCATCAATACTATCTTTCAAGAACAAAACTTCTATGTTATTTTTCTTATATTTTTCAATCTGTGGTAAAAGGCGAATGCTTTCCAAAGTTTTTCCACAAGCATAATAAATATATTTTTGATCCTTAGACATGCCAGAAACATAATCTTTTAAAGTGATCATTTGATCTTTACTCAAGCAATCATAATAAAGCATATCTTGGAGTTCTTCCTTTTTAGAACCATATGATGAATAAATTCCGTATTTAAAGAAAGAGCCATATAGATTAAAGAACTTTAAATATTTTTCATTATCATGTTCTTTCAAATCCTTGAGATTTGATAATATCTTCTTTTCTATACTATCTTTAATTTTTGCTAAAGTAGCATCATCTTGAAGCATTTCACGAGATATATTTAAAGACAAATCATCACTATCAACAAGACCATGAACAAATCTTAAATAATCAGGAATTAAAGCTTTGCATTTTTCTTGAATGAAAACACCTTTAGCATATAAATCCAAACCTTTTTCATATTCAGTACTATAAACATCTTGTGGAACATGACTTGGAATATAAAGCAAAGCATTATAACAGACAAGACCATCAACCTTAACATTAAATGCTAACAAAGGATCTTCATAATCCATAAATTTTTCTTTATAGAAAGCGTTTAATTTCTCATCAGTAACATCTTTTTTAGGTTGTTTCCATAAAGGAACCATCGAATTCAATGTCTTAGTTTCAATTATATCTTCATAAGCATTTTCAATAGGTTTACCATCGACATCCTTTTTTTGTTCGTGTCGAGTGATATTCATTTTAATTGGATAACGGATATAATCAGAATATTTTTTAACAAGTTCTTGAATTTCATAATCTTCAAGATAATAAGAATACTTTACTTCATCAGTATCATCTTTTAAATGTAAAATTATTTCAGTTCCAGCATTTTCAATAGATGGATCTTCATCTATTGAATAGCTATCTTGACCATCACTTTCAAAAACATATCCTTTATCATTTAAAGATTTTGTTCTTACAGTAATCTTATCAGCGACCATAAAAGCTGAGTAAAAACCAACACCAAACTGTCCAATAATATTGGTATCTGCTTTGTCTTTACTATCTTGAATTTTCTTTAAAAATTCCTTACTTCCAGATTTAGCAATAGTTCCTAAGTTATCGATCAAGCCTTCTTTAGACATACCGATGCCATTATCTTTAATTGTTAAAGTTCTGGCATCTTTATCAACCGAGAGCCAAATCTCATAATCTTTAACAGGAATATCTTTCTCAGTTAAAGCCATATATTTATATTTATCAATTGCATCACTGGCATTAGAAATTAATTCACGAAGAAAAATATCTTTGTTTGAGTAAATTGAATTGATAACAAGATTTAATAATTCTTTACTTTCAGTTTGAAATTGCTTTATTTCTTTCATAACAAACCCTCACTTTCACTAAAAATTATAATTCCTTTTTTAGCATTTACAACAAAAGATTGCTAATTAATTTTGACATAAGTAGAAATGTGTAAAGAGAATTTTTTCTAATATTAAAAAAGAGATAAGTATATTTATAATCTCATATATTTATCTCTTTTATTCATTTAAATTTTTATTGCGTTTTATATATCGTTATTCATTATATAAAGTATAAGAAATAGCTATTTTCTCACCTTCAACTACCTTATTGCCTTTTTGAACAACTTTTATACCATAAAATCCATCTTTAGGTGCTTTTATAGTAAGAAATTCAATGCAATCACTTGAAGTTGTCTGACTAGCAACAATATTTCCATTAGTATCTATAATATGAACATCATAATTAGAAAAAGTTGTCTCACTTTCTTTTCCAGTCGCCTTAGCTAGCCAAGAAACAGCGACTCTAATAACCCGATCCTTAGAACAGAGCAAAATATCTTTATATGTTTTTGTTTTTGTACTATCATCAATTGTTATAAGATAATTTTGAACGTCAAAATCTAAAATATTTTTAAAGTTTAAAGCTCCAGCACCAATATAATTATTTAAATCCGTTCCCATATTGTTTCCTACTGGTCTTTTGGCATTTCCAGCAACAGCAGCTATCGCCCTTTGTGGATTTATTTTATATAATTCATCTTTTTGCATCAATAAAGCAATACAACCTGTCGTTATTGCCGCTGATAAACTAGTACCTGATGATTTATCATAAAAATACGGAATGCCTATTTCATAACCAGGAGCAACTATTGTTGGTTTTCGCGGTCCGCTATTTACATTAAATCCTGAAAAACTTGTTGCATATATATCTTGAGATGTACAAGCACCAACAGTAATAACGTTATATCCAAGTCCAGGATTTGTAACATTTTGCGGCTCATTTCCAGATGCAGCAACAATAGTAACTTTATAAGTTGAAACAATGTAATCCATATAAGCAGAACTCGAATTGTAATTGCCACTAGGATTGCCTTCACCATAACTCATATTTATAACATTGACATTTCTATTTAATAACCAATCGATTTCACTAACTGGATTACCAAATAATTCAACACTTAAAATCTTACATTTAGGAGCAATACTATTATTTCCAGCGATAATACCTGCCATTTTAGTTGCATGTTCTGTAACAGTTTCAATATAATACCATTCATCTCTAACTTCTACATCAGAGTATTTCAAATTTACATGTGTTTTATCAGCAATGCCCGTCTCAAGAACACCAACTACAACACCTTCTCCATCCAAATCATTATACTTAGAATTAAAGTAATTTTTTGTAACTCCTGCAAAATTTTTAGCATTAATTAAATTAGGTTCATTTTCAATTTCTTTATTTATATATATTGCTTCAACAAATTCTTTATCAGCAATATTATTTAAGACATCAAATTGATTATCTGCAATATTAGAAAAAGTTGTATCAACACTGATATATGGTGAATATTCTGAAACATAAACATTATCAAAATTAGACAAATCTAATTTCTTTGCGAGTTCTTTATTTTTGGCAGAATGATAACTCTTGCCTTCTTTAAATAATTTTTCGCGTATTAAATTAACATTGTCACTTTCAATTGTCGTTTCTTTAAATTCATCATAATCCAATTTGATAAGAACCGATAAATTCTGTGGTTCTTCAGTATTCTCATCATTTTCTAAACTCAAGCTTTCATAGCTATCATTTTCAAAAACAATTTTTGGTGAGAGCTTAATTTGCCCTTTGGAAATTGAACTAGAAGTAAAAAACGGAATAATAAGCGATGGCATTAATAAAAACAAGCCTTTTTTAAACATATATAAATCCTCCTGCGTTCAATTTATCTAATATATTTGTAGAAATTTGTTAAATTTTGCAATTATACAATTTTAAAACAAATAAAATAGTTTTCTGATTTTTCACAATTTAACTTATATTCAATATTAACTTTTAAAAAACTAGCCATAGTAAAATTTTCATCATCGATAATCCCCATGTCATGATTATCGACAAATATATTTGAATTTTTTATTAAAGCAACAAAGCTTTCTTCATTTTCATTTTCAAAAGTCAAAGTCATATCATATTCTGCATTAAGAATATAGCAAATTTGATAAAAATAAATTATTTGTATTTCATTTTCATCATCTTCATAACTTCCTCGATATATATTAAAAATAAACTTACCTTTAATATAATAAGAAACAAGAGGATAATATTCTCCTAAGCAATATTCACTCATATATTCTTGAGCACGACCATAAAAATATTCGCGTTCGACATTATAAAGTTGATCTTTAGCATTCTCAGCAACAAAATACGTTCCTACTCCTGTCCCAGTCATAGCAAAAAGCAAAATAAAAACAGAAGCAGTTATAAACTTAAACTTATTAAAAGAAATCACATTTCTATCTTTAAAAGTAAAATTCATCTGTGATTTAATATCATCTAATTCTGAAGACATATCATATTTTGCTCTTATGTCTTCTTTAAGCAACTTTAGAACATTCCTTTTTCTCACTTTCAGTATTCTCCTTAATTACATAATAATCCTTTATTTTTAAAATTGCAATTTTATATTCCCTTTTTATAGTACTTAATGATTTAGATAATATTTTTGCAATTTCTTTAAAATGATATCCAGCGTAATGTTTTAATAAAACTATTTGGTATTGATCATCTGTCAATATCGATTCTAGTTCATCATTTATTAATAATTGTTCTTTTTTAGAATTAGTAACAACATTTTGATTTTCACAATAGCTATACTCAGCTGAATATCTTCTTTTCTTTTTTCTTTGAAAATCTATAGCCATATTTTTAGCAACTATAAAAAGCCATACTTCAAACCGGCCTTTTTTAGAATCATATTTTTGAATTTTAGTAGGTAAACTTAAAAACAAATCAGCAGTAATTTCTTTAGCATCTTCGATATTTTTGACATACGTATTTATATAATTACAAATAATAGGCGCAAATTCGTTATAAAAATCTGTGAAAGCTTCTTCATCTGCAACAATATACTCGTATTTTTTCACTTCATTTTACCTATCTAGTGTAAACTTTTATCTTTCGGATTAAGTCTAGCACTTGTTTTTGCTTTTAATCAATATTTTTACTAAAACCTAATTTAAATCTATTAGTAAAAAAATAAAAAAGAGGATATCTTGGATACCCCCATAAAATACGTCATGGTGAGCCATAAAGGACTCGAACCTTTGGCCCGCTGATTAAGAGTCAGCTGCTCTACCAACTGAGCTAATGGCCCAAATCGTACTTCAATAATTTACCACGGCATTAATCAAATTTCAATAATATTTTTAAAAAAGGCAAGAATATATGAATAATTAAAGCTTTTAAATAGTTTTTAAATCTCCCCAAAGGAAATCTGCCAAGCCATCAATATCTATAAATGGATTTCTATTATGTTGATATTTTTCAAAAATAACTTGATTTCGATTTATTTCTTTTTCACTAACTGGATCTAAAGAATTCCAAGTTAAAAGTAAGTTAATACTATATGTTGTTAAACCTGGATAAGAATTATTTGTAAAATGAATTTTTCCATCTCCACTAGTTTTATTCAAATCTGAATAGCGAGTGACAAAATAGAAATATGATCTAGCAAAATCACCTTTATATTCATCGATTGGCTCAAATACAGTACCAGTATATCCATATTTTTCTACACCATTTCCCAATTTAGAGCCATTATTAGATGTATATTTTGCGTTAGCCACTTCGCCATAAGCATAATTGCTTCTTCTTCCGTTTACATATCCATCAGTTGGATAAAGATGAAATAAATCAGAATAAGCTGGCTTTGCTTCTTGAAACCAACTTTTTGGAACCGAATGTTCCCTATTATAACAGTCGCCTTCTTTTCCATAATTTCCGCAAACTTTAGATGTATTCCAATTATAATTAGAATACATATCCCAAATTGTTCTATCATCTTTAGTGTCAGTTTCTTTAAATGCACTTTTTAATCCATCATATGAAATGCTATTAAAATTACTAGAAATCAATTTAGAAAGAGAAGCCTTAACATTAGAAGGAGTAGTATTAAAATTGATTGAACTATAATAATTTCCAGCTTTATTTGAAATATTTAATCCTCCACTTATACCAGAAGAACTAGAGCTAGAAGAACTTATAGAAGATGAAATATTTGATGTTGAAGAAGAACTACTACTTGAACTAGAAGAGGAGGAAGAAGATGATGATGGCTTAGATTCACTTTCACCAATAAAAGTAATTTCTACGCCGGAAATTCGACGATGGCCAGAACTTCCACCAACTTCAAAAGTGACTTCATTATCATTTCCATTCCATTTACCGTCATAAGAAATATCATTGTTTTTATCACCACTTCCAAAATTTAAAGAAATTTTGGAAAAGTATAAATTTTTCTTAGCTTTAAAAGTAAATTTTCCTCTAGGGTAAACACGAATTGAAGATCCATTATTATAGAATTTAGATGGATTATTTGCTGAAGAATTATCAAATTCAATTTTAAAATTATCTTGATCAATTACAGATAATTCTTCAGAATCAATAAGTCCAATACTAGAAAAATCAACTACATCAATAAATGTTTTTACACTAGAAATTGAAGAACTAATGCTAGATGAAGTCGAAGAAGATGAAGAACTGCTAGAAGATGTTATATTAGATGAAGTTGAATTGCTACTGCTACTTATCATTGAAGAAGAAATTGAACTGCTACTAACCGATGAACATATATTCGAACTAGAAGAGGAAATAGAACTACTGGAAGATATTAAACTAAAACTACTGCTAGTTAATGATGAAATAACACTGCTAGTTGAATTATTAGTCGATGAATTAGAAGAATTAAAACTATTAGAACTGGAAGAGGATAAATTAGAATTGACACAACTAGTTAATACAATGATCAATGGAAGAAAAATAATTCGACCTATTTTTTTATTCATACAAATCCTCCTAATTATCATTTAAATAAAAAACATCTTTTTCATTATACATATATATATAAATAAATTCCAGGTCTTATTATTTTTAAATTAGACAGTTAAAAATTAGCAATTAAAAAAGAAACACTTTAATTGTTATAAAAAAGAATGTTTCTAACATAAGAATAAGTAATTGAGCTGTTTAAACATTAATTATAAATTTGAAAATAGCCTTGGAAAAAAAGTAATTCAATTTTTTATTTAATTTTCCACCTGATAAAGGTATAATAATATTGTATCTAACTATAGATATATTGGCTTGGTAGTGTACTTTTGTACAATATTTATATAGCATTCTCATTATTTATTAGCATTTTTGATAGTGCTAATGTTTTTGTTAAAATAGAATAATTGCAAGACTATATTATTTATTAAAAGCCAATGCAATTTTTTGCTAGAAAGGATAAACAATGGAGTTAGGAACTGCAATTGCATTGATTATTGTTGCTCTATTTCTTGGTGCTGTCATAGGAGTAGCTGTACTTTTTTTCGTACCATTTTTCAAAAATAAAAAAGCTCAAAACAATGCTGATAAAATTATTCGAGATGCCGAAATTAAAGCTGAACATATTCAAAAGAACGCAAAGATCGATGCAAAATCAACAATCAACGATATGAAGATTGCTGCTGAAAATGAAATTCGTGAAAGAAAAGCAATTGTCGCTGATTCTGAAAAAAAATTAAATACTCGTGAAGCATCTATCGATCGTCGCGATCAAGCTTTGCATCAAAAAGAAAATTCTCTTGATCAAAAGAAAGAAGAATATGAAAACAAAATTGAAGGATTAAAAAAGAAAGAAGAAGATTTACAAGTTAAAATCGATCAAATTCTTCAAGAACTTCAAAATGTATCCAATATGTCTGTTTCTGAAGCTAGAGACGAAATCATGAAAAGAGTCGAAGAAAAAATGACAAAAGAAATCGCTCTTTATATGAAAAACAAAGAAGAACAAGCAGAAGAAGAAGCTGAAACAAAAGCAAGAGATATATTAGCATTAGCTATGTCAAAATATTCTCAAGAAGTTACTTGTGAAAGAACAGTTTCTGTTGTTTCTTTACCATCAGATGAAATGAAAGGTAGAATAATCGGACGTGAAGGTCGTAATATTAAATCCCTCGAATCACTCCTCGGCGTTGATATTATAATCGATGATACTCCTGAAGTATTAACCATTTCATGTTTTGATCCAATAAGACGTGAAACTGCTAGAATGACCCTTGATGCTTTAATTAAAGATGGAAGAATTCAACCAGGAAGAATTGAAGAACTCTATGCTAAATGTAAAGCTGAAATGGATAGTATCATTAAAAAAGCTGGTGAAGATGCTGTAAATAGATTAGGATTGCCTAGAATTCATCGTGAATTAATCCAATATATTGGGCGCTTAAAATTCCGTACTTCCTATGGTCAAAATGTTCTAGAACATTCTATACAAGTCGCTTATTTATGCGGAATTATGGCTGCAGAATTAGGTCTTGATCAAAACATGGCAAAACGTGCTGGATTGCTTCATGATATAGGTAAAGCAGCTGATTTCGAGTTAGAAGGTTCACATGTTGAAGTTGGTGCTAGATTAGCCAAAAAATATGGTGAGCCAGATGTTGTTATCAATGCCATTGAATCTCATCATGGCGACAAACCTGCTAAATATGTAATTTCTACACTAGTTGTAGCAGCTGATACCTTATCAGCCGCAAGACCAGGTGCTAGAAGCGAAACCCTCGAAAATTATATTAAGAGAATTGAAGATCTTGAAACAATATGTAAAGGTTTCGATGGCGTTTCAAACTGCTTCGCTATGCAAAGTGGACGTGAAGTAAGAGTAGCTGTCATACCTGAAAAAATTGATGACGCCGCTTCTTACAAATTAGCTCGCGATATAAGAGATAAGATTCAAAATGAAATGACATATCCTGGTCAAGTTAAAGTATCTGTTATTCGCGAACTTAGAGCTGTAGAAATAGCTAAATGATATCCTTGCTTTTTCTAGGAGATATATGCTCCGTTTTAGGAAGAAAGATAGTTGAGAATAAACTTCCAGAATTAATTTCTAAATATAAGGCTGATTTTGTCATCGCCAATGGAGAAAATGCTACTCATGGTCGCGGTCTTTCCTTCAAGCACTATACCGAATTATTAAATTCAGGAATTAATTGTATAACAATGGGAAACCATTACTATGGTGTTGAAGATATTCTTAAAAGAAATGAATTATATACCAATATGGTAAGACCTTTGAATCTTCCAGATAAAGTTCCAGGAATGGGTTCAAAAGTATTCTTTGTTAAAGGAATAGAGATACGAGTAACTAATCTTCTTGGTGTGACTGGAATTTCTGGTTTAATGCAAAACAATCCATTTGAAGCAATTGATAAAATAATTGAAAAATCTCATTCCCAAATTCATTTTATTGATTTTCATGCTGAAGCTACTGGAGAAAAAGCAGCCTTAGCTCGCTATGTTGATGGAAGAGTAACATGTGTTGTAGGAACACATACCCACGTTCAAACAAATGATTCGCGAATACTACCAAAAGGTACTGCGTTTTTGACCGATGTTGGTGCATGCTGTGCCTATGAAAGTATTCTTGGGATGGATGCAAAAAATGTTATTTATCGAAACTCAACTGGTATGCCAGCAAGATTTGAAGTTCCAACAACTGGAAAAGCTCAGTTAAACGCTTGTCATATTGTCATCAATGATAATTTCAAAGCTGAGCTAATTGAAACAATATCTATAATTGAATAACCAAAAAGCTGTTGTTAAATTCTAATTTAATTAGGAAAACAACAGCTTTTATTTTTCTTTAATATCAAATTAAATTAGCAAACTATAATTTGACAACTCTTTAAAACTTTAAGCGCTGCTTCATGAGCATCTAAACTAGAGCCAGCGCAACAAGAAGAATCTACATAAAGAGGAATTTCTGGAAAATTTGCTTTCAATAATAACGCATTAGATATTACACAAATGTCTGTACAAACACCTATTAATTCAATCTTTTCTATTTCATATTTTTTTAAAATATCTTTTAAATATTCTATTAATTCGACACTTCCAAAAGTATTTTTTTCAAACACCTTTTTATTTTTTAAATTCTCTTCTATTTCAGGAACCAAACGCCATCCATTAGTTTCTTTAATACAATGTTTAATTGGAAGTAATTTTCCTTCTTGAGTATCAAGATAATTTTCAAAATGAGTATCTTTAGTTACAAGAATTTCTCCTTGATAAATTTCGATTTTTTTCTTTACATTATTCACTATATCTTGACCATATTTCGAGCCAAGTGAACCTGTAATGAAATCTTTTTGCATATCAATTACAATCAAATAACTTTTTTTCATATTAACCTCAATTAAATGTCAAAATAAAAGGCCAAAAACATCTTTTGGCCATATAAAACATGTTGTTTATTTTCTTCTTGAAGAAGCGACAATAGCAAGAATTCTAACGAAGATATAAAGAAAATCAGTATATAATTTAAATGCATTATATATTATAAGAGCATTTCCCATATCAATATTAGCATCAATACTTCTAGAAATTGAACCAAAGTCAAATGCAACAATTAAAAGTACACAAACCATCATTGCTATGCTTGAAATCCAATATATAGTTTCATTAAAGAAAAAGAAATTGACTAAACTGATAAGTAAAGCACTAGTTGCTAAAGAAATTGAAATAATAGCAATCGTTCCAAGTTTATCTTTTAATAAGATACCAGCAACACCAAGAATAGCCATTACGCCACCAGTTATAAGCAAAGCATATAATGAATTTTCAGCTCCAGCATAATATAACGATGAAGAAAGTAAAATTCCAAAAGCTATTGCATAAATAACATAGCAAACTGCTGTTAAAATAGACTTGTTTTTCATTGCTCCTACTTGGAAAACAATCATTATAGGGAACAACACAATTGCTGAACCAATAATTGAGTAAAGATATACTGTTTCAAACATTTCAACTGTTGAAACCATATAAGACAATGCCCAAGGGAAAACAAATCCAATAATTCCAGAAAGTAAAACGCCTAATCCAAACCATAAAAATATTTGAGTCCAAATTGCAGTTTTAGATTTTCCTACAATACGAGAATTTGGCTTATTTGTATCTATCGTTTGATTATGTTTTTGATAAATCTCCATGATAATACCTCCATTAAAATAAGTATAACATACTAAACGTTATTATTTATTATATTTTACTATTACTTTTTTATAAATATGTAAAAAAGAAATTATCTTGAACGATTATATTAAATGAATTATAATAAACAGGCTTGGGGTATAGACAAGCGGTAAGTCAGCAGACTCTGAATCTGTCATTCCTTGGTTCGAATCCAAGTACCCCAGCCATTTTGTTCGATTTATCGAACTTTTTTATTTTAAATAATTTTTATTCTTCATCCATCAATGTTGTCTTTAATTCAATTTTAATTTCATTTTCAACATTTGGATAATGAAGGCGGCATTTATCAGCTAATTTTTTCAAATCAGAAAAAATTTTAACTATAGTAGAACGAGAAATTGTAATATTATTTTTAGCGGCAATTTCAGATAATTCTGTATAAGAAGAATCTGCATGATCTAAACGTATTTCAAAAATCTTTAAATCTCTTTCACTAAAATTTTGAAGACCATAGCATTTCTCAACAATCTTAATATCTTTAATATTATTGATGCCGTTTTTTAAAGCTTTTTCATAGTTAGCTGAATAACAAATAGTGACTCGGTTATCGTTATTATTATAATCTCGTGTTAAACGGATATTTTCATAATTTAACATAGCGGTGATAGCATTTATATATGCTAAAAAATTACCTATTTGTAAAGACTTTTTTAAATACAAAATATCATGATTTCTTCTAACAAAATGTTTAAATTGAATTTGTCTATCTCCTTCTAATTTGTCAAATTCAGAATTGATAGTTTCAATCAATTTTTCATTTGGTATAGTTATACCTAAATAATAATTTCCATTTTCAGGATCATTGATAGTTCCTGTTTTCAAAAAGACGCCACAAATAATAGAGTTTGGAATATATTTTTCAAAAAGTTTATCGTAGTTTTCTTCAGATAAATCTTTATAAAAAGGAAATTTTGGATAAATATCTTTTGGCAATATAATTTGATGAATTATATTTTTTGTAATTTTATTCTTCTTTTCATGAATAATTTTAGCTTCATAACCAAATTCTTTTTGAAGTATCATCAACACTAAATTCATGACACTTATTATTTCACTTTCTATTTCATATTCACCTTTAGAATTAATTTTTGAACAAATCATAATACCTAAAAGAACAGAAACTCTTTCTTTAGGTTTTCTTTTTTTATACGATAATTCATTTTTTACAATTTGAGTAAAAGAAGACTGTTCAGTATTTTCCATAATTATTTTCCTTGTAAATACTTTTTTACTCCTAAACTAGCTTTAGCACCATCGCCAGCTGCAACAACAATTTGTTTAAGAATTGAATTTGTGACATCTCCTACTGCAAAAAGTCCTGGAATTTTTGTTTCTTGTTTATCATCAACTTCAATAAATCCCTTTTCGTCAAAAATATCAGGAAAAGGTAAAAATTGTGTCGATGTGCTATTTCCAACATAAAGAAATAAACCAGATACTTTTATTTCTTTTTCTTCATTTGTTTCATTGTTCTTTAAAACTAAAGATTCAAGAGCAAAATTTCCTTTTGCTTCAATAATTTTATAATTCTCTAAAAGAACTAAATTAGAATGCTTTTTCATCAAAGCAGTTTCACTTTCATCCGCATCTAACTTAGAATCAGCTATAAAATATACTTTAGGAGAAATATCTAAAAGGTAATTAGCTTCAATAACAGCAGTATTTTTATGTCCATAAACAGCTATATCTCTTCTTCGATACAAAGCACCATCGCAAATAGCACAACGGGATATCCCTCTTTTTTCAAATGAATCTTCTCCAGGTATTTTGAATTCTTTTTCCCGAATTCCCGTACATACAATTACACTTTTTGCATTATAAAAACCTTCATCTGTTTGAATAACAAATAAATCATCATTTTTTTGAATAATTTGTACAGAAGAATTTACTACAGGTATCTCATTTTGTTGAACTTGCTCAATAAAATGTTTGGCAAGATTCTCGCCGCTACCAAAAATTCCTGGATAATTATCAACTTCATTTAATTTAGAGACTTTACTAGCAATACTATTTTTTTCGAAACAAATAATATCAATATTAAATCTTTTTAAATAAATTGCAGCAGTTATTCCACCAGGTCCCATGCCTATAATTGCACAATCATAATCTTTTTTAATCATTTAATAAAGCTCCTATTTCTTTAAATTGTTTAAATTCAAAATCAGGGCATGTATCATTTGGAAGTTTGCGCATTCCATAAGTTACTAATCCTACATCTATATTAGCAACAAGTCCGCATAAATAATCTGTATACGCATCACCAATATAAATGACTTCATCATTATCATTTTGAAAAAAGTCTAAAATTTTAAGCAAAGACTCAGGATAAGGTTTAGGTTTACTTACATCATCAACAGATATAATAAGTTCAAAATATTTAAGTAAATCAAAATATTTTAAACATGCAATTGCTGCATCTTTGCGACGAGAAGTACAAATAGCTAAATGATATCGTTTTTTCAACTCATCCAAAACAGAAATCTCATCAGGGTATAGCGTAGTATATTTTTTTAAATTTTCTTTAGAAAATCTTTCATATTCATCAAATAATATTTTTTTATCAACATTAGGAAAATATTTTTCAAAGGTATCTTCTAAAGTTGGACCAGAAAAAGATAATAACTCTTTTAAGCTAGGCATATATTCTTTTCTATATTTTTGAAACAAATTTAAAAAAGCCAAGCATATATATAAATCTGTATTTAAAAGGGTTCCATCAATATCAAAAACAATAGTTTTATATTTACTCATTTAGATATCCTATCCTCAGCCTTTTTTGCTTTTAAAATTTTTGGCAAAAATCTATTTAAGACGAATAAAGCTAATCCTATAGCGATAAAGCAATATGCCATAATTGAAGAAGCATAGACATTTTCATTTCCCATAATAAAATTAGAATTTCTCATCGGTTCAAGAATCGAACGAACAATTCCATACCAAGTAAAATATAAACAGAAGCCATCACCCCCATGATAAACATTTTTTTGTTTCATCAAAGAAATAATAAAGTGCATGATAATTAAATATCCACAAATGTTTATAATACTTTCGACTAAAAATAGAGGAACGTTTATTAAAGATGGATTACTTGTTGTAACTTGCATTTGATTTAAAACAAAATTTGGAAGGAAATTCCAAGCATTTCTTGAAACTTCAAATCCATAGACCTCAAAATTAAAAAAGTTACCCCATCTGCCTATTGCCTGTCCAATTAAAATTCCCGGAACAGCATAATCGATAGAACGTAAAACATCAGCACCTTTTCTAAGATATTTTACTGTCAATGCTCCGGCTAAAATTCCACCTATCGCGCCACCTTGAATAGCTAAACCACCATCCCAGATTCGAAAAATTTCTAAAAAATCATTAGCGAAACCACCAGAATTCCATTCAGCAATTACATACCAAATTCTAGCTCCTATTATTCCAGATGGAAAAGCAATAAAAAAAACTGTCGAAAAGAAATCCCAACTATATCCTTCTTTTCTTGCTTCAAAAGCTGCTAAATATAAAGCTAATAAAGCACCGCATAAAATTATAATTGCATAAAAAGTAATATGTATTCCAAAAATATTAATACCTGTAGGTAATTTATCTAAAAAATTAAAATTCATCTTATTTTTCCTTATTCTTTCTACTTTCTTGTACTTCTTGCAATCTTTTTTCTAATTCAAACGCTGAATCAAATCCTGTTTGTTTCAACTTGAAATTAGTAACTGCAACCTCTATAATGCTTGCTATATTTCTAGCAGCCGATACTGGAAGAGTAATTTTAGGAATATTGATTCCTAGAATATTCAAATATTCTGTCTTCATTCCTAATCGATCGATAACCATATCTTTTTCATAAGGTTTTAAAACAATGGCAAAGTCAATATTGTCTTTTTCCATGATTGAATTTATTCCAAAAATTCTGGCAACATCAACAATTCCAATACCGCGAACTTCCATCAATCCATAAATAGATTCCGGAGCTCTCCCAATTAATTTATCACGAACATTAGAAATCTTAACCATATCATCAGCAATTAATCTATGACCTTTTTTGATGAGCTCCATAGAAATTTCTGATTTACCAATACCAGATTCACCAATCAGTAAAACACCTATACTGAATATATTTAACAAACATGCATGTATAGAAGTTTTTTCAGCTAAATTTTCCGAAAGATAAATAACAATATCTGAAAGAAGATCACTGGTTCTCATCTTTGTTCCAAAAACAGGGCAATTCATTTCTTGAGCAGCTCTAATTAAAGAAGGAGGACAAGGATAACCTTGGCAGATAATAATACCAGGACATTCAGGATTACATAATTTTAAAAAGCGCTGATACATTTCTTCTTCATCAGTAGATAAAATTACTGACATTTCTTTATTTCCAATCAAACTTAACCGGTCTTTCCTATGATAAACAAAAGACCCCATAACTTCCATACCACAGCGATCAACTTCTGTATTGATTATCAGTCTTTTTAAAGAAGATGGATCAGTTACATAATGAATCAATCCAAACTCATTAGCTAAATCTAGAATAGTCAGCATATTATCCTCTTTCTGTTTCTCAAGAAACTTATTTATAATTATATACTAAAATCATATTGTTATCTATATAGATATCATGTGCAAAATTTTATATTAAATTACTTTATTTTTGTTGACAAAGAGGAAAAATATGATAGTATGTTAACCATGTTAACAAATAGTTCTATTGCTATGAGAAACAAACTCATAAAATTATTAAAAGATATCTCCGAATATAAACCTCAAGAAAAAATGCTTTCTTGCCACCAAGGTTATGAAGCAATTCTTTTAATAATTTCCAATGAAGAAGGGCTATGTGCTAGTCAAATAAGTAAAAAAATTAATATTTCCCGAGCACGTCTTTCCAAAATAGTCAATCGATTGAAAAAAGATAATTTGATATTATTTTTTCAAGATGAGAAAAATAATCGAATAAATAGAATATATTTAACAGAAAAAGGAAAGAAAAAATCATCTGAATTGCTGATGAACATAGATAAAGAATTTGAAGAACTAATCAACTATATGGGAAAAGAAAATATAGAAGATTTTATATCAAAAATTGAAACAATAAATTGCTTTATAAAGGAGAAAAAATGTTAATTTTAAAAAATATAATTAAAGAATATAATGTTGCTGATACTAAAGTTGCTGCTCTAAAAGGAATTAATATTGCTTTCAGAAAAAATGAGTTTGTTTCAATCTTAGGACCTTCTGGTTGTGGTAAAACAACTACATTAAATATTATCGGAGGTCTTGATAAATACACCAATGGAGATTTAATAATCTCTAATCGCTCCACCAAAGAATTTACAGATAGAGATTGGGATATTTATAGAAATCATCGAATCGGTTTTATTTTTCAATCATATAATTTAATTCCTCATCAAACTATTTTAGGCAATGTCGAACTTGCTTTAACAATATCAGGATTAAGCAAAAAAGAAAGAGTTGAAAAAGCTAAAAAAGCTTTGGATCGAGTCGGTCTTAAAGGACAATATAATAAAAAACCTAATCAGCTTTCTGGTGGACAATGTCAAAGAGTTGCTATAGCTAGAGCCTTAGTAAATGAACCAGAAATTCTATTAGCTGATGAACCAACAGGTGCTTTAGATACCGTAACTTCTATTCAAATAATGGATCTCATACAAGAAATATCAAAAGAAAAATTAGTAATTATGGTAACACATAATCCTGATTTAGCTAACAAATATTCAACAAGAATAATCCAACTTCTCGATGGAAAAGTTATCGAAGATAGCAATCCATATTCTGAAGAAGAAGAGAAAAAAGAATATCAAAATCAAACAATAAAAGAAGAAGATATAAAAAAAGAAAAAGCTAAAATGTCTTTATGGACAGCTTTTAAATTATCAGCTCAAAATCTTTTTTCAAAAAGAAAAAGAACAGCCATGGTATCTATAGCTGGTTCAATTGGTATTATAGGTGTTTCCCTAGTTTTATCTATTTCTGGAGGTGTTAAAAGTTATATATCATCTATGCAAAATGATATGCTTTCGGGAAATCCTATTCAAATTGCTGAAACAAGCTATGATTTATCAACTCTAGTATCAGCTTCTAATCAAAAACAAATAATCGATAAATTAGAAGTCGTAGACGGAAAAGTAAATGTCAATTCATTAATCGACTATCTAATGGAAATGGCTAAACTTCAAGATAACTTTTTAATCTCTAATCAAATAAATGAAAACTATATTCAATTTATAAAAGATATGCCAGAAGAATATTATGCCGCCTTATCATTTGACTATGGATTAGATCTTTCAAACAATATTTATACAACTTTTACATCAGAAGATGGAAGTGTTGAACATTTATCATTAAGTGCAATTTTAGAAACTTATGTTGCTCTTTTAGGAAATACCAGTTTTTCTAGTTTATCTTCAAGCGTCAGCGCCTATGCCCCTTCATTTGAACAAGCACCAGCCGATGACGAATATATTATGTCCCAATACGATATTCTCGAAGGTAACCTCGCTACAAATAAAGATGAAGTTATGCTAGTAGTTTCCAAAGATACTGAACTTGCCGATTTGCTTTTAGGGGGACTTGGATACTATACACAAAATGAATTTTTGAATATAGCCTACAAAGCAATTGAAGACCCTCACTACGATTCTTCACTAAATAAAAGACAATTTACATATTCAGAACTTTTAAATAAAGAATTTAAACTTTATCCAAATGATACTATTTTTACAAAAAATAATAACTCATCTACTCAAAAAGTAAATCCATTTTATTACTCTCCTTATTCCGATGGTTTTTCTTCTTATGAAGGATTAAATTTAAAAGTAACAGGAATATTAAGACCAAAAGACAATATATCCTATGGATGTTTGACTTCTGGAATCTACTATAATAGTAAACTTACAGATTATGTTAGAGAAAACGCTATTAAATCCGAAATCTGTAATTATCTCATTCAAAATAACAGCGAAGAATTTATTTCTACCAATACATCTGGTGTAGATTATGGCATCAAATATAATCTTCACTACACTTTATACGGAAAAGAAAAAACACATACCGCTTTTGTTGGATCGAGCAATTTATTATCAAGCATGATGAATCCATCATCAAACATTATTATGAAAACCCTAAGCTTACGCGACTTAGGTGGGAAAAATATTCCTTTTTCCATTTCCATATATCCGATAGATTTCAAATTAAAAGATAATGTTACAAATTACTTAAATAATTGGAATAAAGAGGGAGATATCACATTATCAACTGGTATAACATTAACAAAAAATGATAGAACAGATATCACATATACAGATACAATAGGAATAATAATTGATTTAATAAATAACATGATTAACATAATATCTTACGCCTTAATATCCTTCACCGCTTTAGCTTTAGTAGTCTCAACTGTTATGATTGGTATTATAACCTATGTTTCGGTAGTAGAAAGAATTAAAGAGATTGGTGTTATCAGATCTTTAGGTGGACGAAAAAAAGATATTTCAGCCTTATTTGTTGCAGAAACAGCAATAATTGGATTTACTTCAGGTGCCTTTGGTGTTGCTTTAACATATTTAATTTCACTAATTTTAAATATCTGTTTAAAACCAACCATCGGATTTAATATAGCAGCTCTGCCTCCTTTACAAGCACTTTTAATGATTATACTAAGTATAGTCCTTACTTTAATATCAGGAGTTCTCCCAGCAAAAAGCGCTGCAAGAAAAGATCCTGTCGTAGCTTTAAGAACAGAATAAAAAGCCATTTTAATGGCTTTTTTTAATGAAACAACTTTTTATAAATATTTCAAGAACGTCAACAAAACTATATAATAAATACTATTATAAGTATCACACACAATAATTACAATTATAGATATAACATTGATATTTGCATTTCCACTATTGCTAGTTATAGATGAATTACTACTTTTAGAATTTGATAACATCGATAAAGAAATAGAAGAGGAAGAAAAATCATTAGAAGAACTAGAGATATAAGAACTACTTATTGTGGGATTTTTCGAACTGCTGATAAAAGAACTTGAAACACTTGAAGAAGATATCAAATAAGAAGATGAAGATGTATAACTATTATTTTTAGGAATTTCTTCTGAAATCAGTATTTTATAGCTATTCCTGCACTCTTTATGTCGCCTTCCATTAGATACATAAGTTGTATATTCATCGATAATCCATTCACTATAAACATGATCTTTTTTAGGAATTATTTTTTGTTCTACTAAAACTATCGAACAATTTTTACAAATTATGCCATCAGTCAATCCTTCTTTCTCACATGTCGACTCATAACCAGAAATCACAAGTTCTTCATGATTTTTATCTTCAAAAATAGTATCTTCAAAAGAAATTTCGAACATATGTTCGAATCACTGAAATATTTATTGCATTCTGAACAATACCAATATTCGATATTTTCTTTTTCAATACAAGTTGAATCTGAAAAATCAAAATGAATTAGGTCATGAATTATATTTAACTCTATTGCAATTGTGTCTTTATATCCATTTGTCGTTTCCGCTGTAACGAATATTTTTTACTATTTTCATCTTTTGTAATAGTTAAATATCCTGCATCAGATATTTTTGTATCCGAACTAGTATTATTGGAAATAGACCATTTTACCTTTTCATTTTCAATATAATTTCCAAATATTTCAGTATTTAATTGATATTCTTCTTCTCTTTTTAATGAAGTAGGAAAGTCAGTTATCTTAATGGTAAAACTAGTTTCTTTTCCTTGAATTTTATCCTTTATAGAATTATTTTTTTATATTAGAATAAACGCTTATTGTTGAAAATAGTAACATTGATAATGTAAAAAATAAAAGCTCTTTTTTAATAAATTAAAATTCATAAAACATGTATAGCGCAATTTATTATTTCAATCAAAATTATAAAACAACTTATAAATAGCGATAAAAGTTGTTAATAGTCTCTTTTTATTTATCAATAAAAAATATAAAATTAATTAGGAGATATTTATGGATAGAAGAGAAGAAAAAACAATAGAAACAATATATCAAGCATTTACAAATTTAATAAATACTAAAGACTTTGATGACATCACAATACAAAATATATTATATGAAGCAAAAATTGGACGTTCTACTTTTTATTGTCATTTTAAAACTAAAAATGATTTATTATTAAAAATAAGTCAAGATATCTTCGAACATGTATTTTCTCATTCGCTTCAAGAAGAAAAAAGTCATGATTTTTCCAAAGAGAATATTTTTGATTATAAACATTATTTAACGCATATTTTCTACCATATAAAAGACAAAAAAGAACTCATTGCAGGAATATTATCTTCAAAAGGAAACTCTTTATTTATCAATGAATTTCGCAACAATTTAAAAGTTTTAGCCAATTCATATTTCAACAATTATCCTTATCCTACAAATAGTTTTATTCCTTTAGAATTAAAAAAGAATATTGCCATCGATAATTTCATTGTCATTTTGAAATTCTGGGTAGATAATCATTTCGAAGAAACAACTGAAGTATTAACAGAATACTTCACAAATTTATTTATAAAATAAATTTATCATTTTCTTTTTATAGGAAAAATTAATTTGCTAAAATATAAAAAAAGATTGGAGAACAAATAAATGGCATGTACAACAATTTTAGTTGGAAAAAAAGCAACTAATGATGGATCAACAATGATTGCAAGAAACGATGATGGACATTTTGATTGTAAAAAAATTATCGTTGTTAATCCAAAAGATCAGCCCAAAAAATATAAAAGCAAAATTAGTCATCTAGAAATAGAACTTCCTGACAATCCCTTACAATATACTGCTTGTCCTAGTGTTGATGATAAAATGGGAATTTGGGCTGCTACTGGTATCAATTCTAAAAACGTAGGAATGACAGCAACAGAAACTATAACTTCAAACCCTAGAGTTTTAGGAGCAGATCCATATGTTAATTATATTGAAAAAACTAAAACTCCTGGAGGTATAGGTGAGGAAGATTTAGTCGTCTTAGTTTTACCTTATATAAATTCAGCTAGAGAAGGTGTATTACGACTTGGTTCTCTTTTAGAAAAATATGGAACATATGAACCAAATGGAATCGCCTTTAATGATGAAAATGAAATTTGGTGGTTAGAAACAATAGGTGGTCATCATTGGATTGCTAGAAGAGTAAAAGATGATGAGTATGTCGTTATGCCAAATCAATTTGGTCTCGACAGATTCGACTTCGAAGATGCTTTTGGTGCACAAAAAGAAAATTTATGCTCCAAAGATTTAAAGCAATTCATCGAAGAGAACAATTTGAATTTAGAAAAAAATAAACCTTTTTCCCCGAGAGTGGCATTTGGAAGCCATTCAGATTCAGATCATGTCTACAATACGCCTAGAGCTTGGTTCATGGGAAAATATTTCAACCCTAAAACATTTAAATGGGAAGGAGAAAATGCTGATTATACCCCATTAAGCGATGACATTCCTTGGAGTTTCGTTCCAGAGAAAAAAATAACAATTGAAGATGTTAAATATATATTATCTTCATATTATCAAGGAACAGAATATAATCCATATTCAAAAAGTTCTAGTTCCAAAAAAGGAATTTATCGTCCAATAGGAATAAGTAGAACTGGAGTTATGGCGATATGTCAAATAAGAAATAATGTTCCAGAAGAAATTAAAGGTATAGAATGGATTTGTTTCGGATCAAATTCATTTAATACAATTATTCCACTTTATACCAATGTTAATAAACTTCCAGATTACGTAAGCAAAGTTACATTAGAAGTATCAACCAATAATTTCTACTGGTCCAGCCGTTTAATTGGTGCCTTAGCAGATGCAAATTATGGTACAAGCATTATATTCATTGAAAGATATCAAAATGCTGTAATGAGTAGAAGCCATCAAATATTAAAAGAATTTGATAAAAAATACATTGATACAAAAAATATTAATGTCTTATCTGAAGCTAATAACCAAATAGCTAAAATGGCCAAAGAAGAAACCAGCAAAACATTAAATAATGTCCTTTATGATGCCAGTCTCCATATGAAAAATGGATACTCAAGATCAGACAACTAATTTATTTTTCTTTAAATAATTTAAAAATCCATCTATTCCTTTATTAATATCATCATAAGTTTTTTGAAAATTATGAGTATACCAAGGATCACTGATATCCTTTCTACATCCAATAAAATCTAAAAGTAGAAAAACTTTTTTATCGGTATCTTCTCCAACTATATCTAATATATCAAAATAATTAGATTTATCCATTCCTATAATAAAATCAAATTTACTATAATCAGATTTTTTTATAACATCAGATTTATGTGGTAATACTTCTATGTTATATCTTTCTAATATTTTAATCGTTCCATTATGAGGAGGATTTCCAAATTCTTCATAACTAGTTGCTTTAGAGTCAATATAAAACTTATTTTCTATACCCATTTTTTTCACTTTGTCCTGGAAAATAAACTGAGCCATTGGACTTCGACAAATATTTCCTAAGCAAACAAATAATACTTTGATCATAAATTCTCCTCATTTTCTATTTAATTATATTGTATTTTTACTTCTTATTCATATTTTATTAAAACTAATATATTTTATTAATAGAAAATTTATTATTTAAAAATAATAAGTTAGCCATTATTCATTTAATACAACTTTTATAGTGTATATAAAGTTGTATTTATACTTTTAAAAATAATAGTAATTTAAAAGCAATTTATATATACTATATTTTAGTTGCAGCGATGGCGAAATTGGTAGACGCGCTATCTTCAGACGGTAGTGTTATTAACATGTGAGTTCGAGTCTCATTCGCTGCACCATCTAACAAACAATGACTTGATACAATTGCTATCAGGTCTTTTTTTATGCGTTTTATACCGACGAAAACTAGTGTTTTAGCCCACATTTTGCCTTTTTAGGCCTTTTTTAGGCCTTTTGTGGGCTTTTTCTTTTGATTAGGAATTTCTATTTAGTAAAATCTAAAACAAAAAAACTTGCTAAATTCAAATTTTACAAAAATATTTATTGTAAAAAGCCTATTTTTTAGTTTTTGCTTTATAAATATCTAGAGGAACAAATTTACCTTTGCCACATTTTGGACAAGTTAATAGAGGGTATTCTTCAAATTCAGGGTAAAACATTTCTAAAACAACATCGGCTTCTAACTCTTCTTCGTATATACAACTTAGGCATTTATAGTCGATAAATTCGTCATAAATATCTTGTTTTACAAAAGCTTCAACATCAACATATTGTCTAGTGTCTTCTGCAAAAAATTCTGCTCTATCTCTTTTTTCTTCTTCTGATATAGGTGCTTTTTTGATTGAAAATTTCATGATGTGTTTTCTCCTATAGGTTTATTTCGGAAGAATGATTTTTCAATATTACAAATCATTTCATGTCAATATTCTCATATTAATGGATTGTATGTTGCATTTCATATTTGCAGGTCGATAAAAAAATAAAAGAAACCTATAATTAAATTTGCTGAAATAAAGAAAGGGTTCCTTATGAATATATTAATAAATTCTAACGATAGTTTAACTGAATATTTTGAAACAATATTTACAACTCTATCAATATAACTTGTATTAAACAATTTGTAAATTAAAGAGCTATTTTTAGTCATTGACACGTTGTCAATCTATTGTTATAATAAAGTATGAGAAAAATAGATTTTTTAAGTTCAGGATTAATAATTTCTTTATTCCTTTTTGGTTGTTCTCCTTCAAATAAAGTGAAGGAATATATGCTTAATGATTATCAGTTTAGCGCAGCAAAAGATAATGCAAATGACATAATAAGATTAACAATGAATAAAGATAATACATATGAATTTTGCTATAAAAAGAAAACATCTATTAATAATTTTGATATTAAAATAAATGATAAATGGGAACTTATTTGTGCTTTTACTTACAAATGGACGTATAACAATACTTCTTATAAAGACTTAAAAATGACAGTTAAATCTGATGTTGGGGTTTTTAAATTAAATAGTTGCTATAGTAATAATGGGTTACAGAATTACCTTGCACTAGATGATAATTCTTATTACTTATGGGCAACTGGAGAAGAAGTAAATAAAGAATATTTATTTAGTTTAAGAAAAGATGGTTATAATGGACAATATAAAGAAGGAGCTATAGAGTTTCGTGGTACTAGATTATATCCACGTGGTTATGCTATGGCTGAATGGGGAAAATAAATTTCTACATATAGAATATTTTTATCACCTTTTAATACTTATCAAAACAAGTTTGCATTTAAAGACGAAAGAATAAATGATTTAATGCTAGAATGGTCAAAAGATGAAGATTTCTGGGTAAGAAGAATAGCAATAGACCATCAATTATGTAGAAAAGAGAAACCTAATACAAAATTATTGGAAGCAATATTAGTTAATAATTTTGGTAGTAATAAATTTTTTATAGATAAGGCAATCGGTTGGAGCTTACGAGATTATTCAAAAACAAATCCTGAATTGATTATAGAGTTTGTTGAAAAATGCAAAGATAAAATGGACAAATTAAGTATTAAAGAGGCTAGAAAATATATAGAATTAGCAATACAAATTATCGTTTGAAAGTGAGGCAAAAATGGAAAAAGATAATAAAATTGCATTAACTTATTCTATAGCAACATTATTGATTACATTTATCGGAACAAAATGTTGTCTATTATAAGAACCAAGATAATGGTTAAATATTAGAATTTATGAAAAAATATTGTTAGAAAATTTTGATAGAGTACAAATACACTTAAGAAGGTGATAAAAGCACCCTATCCAATATTATTTTATGACAATCTAATAGAAATCACCATCAATAAAACTAGCGACATTTATGTTATTTATTTTGCTATATCAAAAAATACTCTTCAAAAATAAGAGTGTTAAAATGTGCTAATAATTTATACGATTACAAGTATAGTGCTAACATTGCTGCTAAGCTATATACACTTACATTATTGCAATTTGAACTTATATTTATCTAAAAATAAAAAAAACTACGAGAAAATGTTCTACCATTTCTTCATAGTCTATTTTCACAAATGGAGTCCCAGACCGGATTTGAACCGGTGGCCTTAGCCTTCGGAGGGCTACAATCTAATCCACTGATCTACTGGGACATATAGATTTATTTTATAATATAATTTAGAAAAATACATTATTTATTTGTCAGCAAATCTTCGAAAGGTTCATCATAATCAATTTTCAATTCAATATTTGGATACTTAATTTTTATTTCTTTTTCCAAAGCATCTTTTAATTTGTCTTTATTAGAAAAATAATAAGTTGTCATTTTTACATCAAAACTAAGTCTTTTCTTTTCATCGTGAGTTGTAACTCGAAAATCATGTATTGATAAATCTGGATCTATACTATTTAAAATCTTTAAAATTTTTTCTTTGTATTCTTTAGTTTCTTCATCATTAACTAATACTGGATCCATATGAATAATAGTTCTAATGCCTAATTCTTTATCGCAGCGTTTTTCAATATCATCAATTATCTCATGTATATCCATAATATTTTGTCTAGAATCAACTTCAACGTGGATAGAAGCATAAATTTTATGTGCTCCATAACAATGCATTTCCAAATCATGCATGCCTAAAACAGATGGATATTGTTTAATGATAGCGATAAATTTATCAATTATATCTTTATCAGGTTTTTCTCCTATTAAGACTTTGCTTGTTTGGTAACCAATAGAAACACCAGATTTTATGACAACTAATGAAATTACAGCACCAACAAAAGCATCAATATTTATATTTGTAAAATAAGCAATTAAAACACTTATTATTACTCCAAAAGTAGATAGCGTATCATTGAAAGAATCTGCAAAAAGTCCTTTAAATGTAATTATATTTGTAGCTTTATAAAAGCCTTTATATACGAACGCCTGAATTACTTTGATTAAAATCGCAACTGATAATAAAGGTATTAATAAAAGTAAGTCTCTATTATCAGGTATATCATAATTAAAATTACCTATATGTCCTATAATACTATGAATAGATTCAACTAACGCAATAACACCAAAAACAATGATAACCAATGCAATGATCAATGAAGAAATATATTGAACTCTTTCATGACCAAAAGGATGATCTTTATCTCCTGGTTTTTTTGAAATTTTAAAGCCGATTATCGCCACTATCGAATTACCAAAATCTGCTAAATTATTCAAAGCATCTGAAATTATCGACATAGATGAAAAGATAAATCCAACAACCAATTTCAAAATAACTAAAATAGCGTTAGTAACTATACCAAAAAAAGAACCGACAATACCATAATTATCACAGACATTTGGATCATTAACATTTTTGTAATTTTTGATAAAGAACTTAGCTAATAATTTCGCCATATTTTTGTCATACCTCTTTTTGTATGTTTATATATTTTAATACAAATAATAAATCAAATAAATAAAATTTTATTCTACTTTATAGTATACTTTTTTCGGAGGAAATTATGGACTTAAAGGAAATAATGAATTATAAAACCTACGTTGTTCTAGGTAGTACTGACAACGAAGAAAAATATGCCTATAAAATTAAAAAAACTTTATTAGAAAATGATTGCTTGGCTGTTGGAGTTCCAAAAGATTATCAATCTATTGATGAAGTTCCCTTTGAAATTGATGTTTTAGATTTTTGCATCAATCCAAAATTTGGTTTAGAACTTTTAAAAAATTCAACTAAAAATATTAAAGCGGCCGTCTTTCAACCTGGAGCTGAAAATCAAGATATAGAAAATATCTTAAAAGAAAAAAATATACCATTTATCAAAGGATGCCTATTAGTAGGATGTTCTCTTTACGGAAAAAAATAATATGAAAATTGTAATTGCTGGCGACAATCATGGCGAAAAAGATTCATTAAAAAAATAGTAAATAAAGAACCTAATACTGACTTATTTTTACATACAGGAGATTCATTGCTTCTTGATTATGAATTAACACCTTTTGTTTCCGTTAAAGGAAATTGTGATTATTTGCAAGATTATCCTGAAAGTAGAACAATAAAAACTCCAATTGGAAAATTATTAATTACTCATGGTCATTTACTTTATAAATATAATTTAAGATATCTTAAAGAAAATGAGATTAAAATATTTGTTACAGGACACACCCATATTCATAAAGCATATTATGTTGATAATATTTTATTTATCAATCCTGGATCCATTGATTTTCCCCGCGATGGAATAGATGGAACATATGCTGTTTTAAACATTTCTGAAACCGATATTCAGTATAAATTTAAAACTCTATTTGATGATAATGTCGATCTTTTATAAATTGACATATGTTTTTTTAAAAAGTATAATTTAAATGTTGACTTGTTAAAGGGCGTATGGTGAAATAGGTAGACACGATGGACTTAGAATCCATTGACGCGAGTCATGCAAGTTCGATTCTTGTTACGCCCACCATATAGAAAGCATAAGTTTGATACAGTAAAATGTATCAAACTTTTTTAATTTTTGCAAAAGTTTGATTCCTACTATAGGTTCGAACATTCGAACTTTAATACATATAATTTTCATTTTAATTTGTGTATTTCTATAATTTTATTTGTCAACTATTGAACGATTGCAAAAAAATATGAATATTCTTTTATTTTTAGAATGAGAAGAGAGAAACTCAAATCTTTTATTTCAAATTGAATTCGACTAAAGTTAAGCCATTGAAATCACAAATTTATATCAAGTAAAGACTCTTAAAGTGGAAAGATTGAAACTATAAATGAAAAAGTTATGAGCTTTTTTAAATATGGTATAAAAGAATGAACTTTGTAATATATAAGAGAATACGAACATACTAATCTTTGTTATTATGATTTTTCATATAAGAAATGCACATAATTAAAGCAATTATATCTGTTGAAAATTATTTATTTCACCAAAATTGCCAAAAATAAAAAGGAGTTTTTTAAAGGACTATTACCAAAATAATAAAATTATTCAAAAATTGGGAATAAAAATTAATATATAATACAAGAAAAATAATAAATAAACAATTAACATTTGCACAAAAGGTATTTCAATATAATGAAACTCTCTCGTCCATTCAATTGAATTTACCATATATAAAGCATAGGTCTGATACACAAAAAATAGTGTATCAAGCCTTTTATTCTGTCTAAAAACGTTATTTGATTCAGAAAATTGTTGCCTGTTTTTAGATACTTGGCCTAAGATTTGAAATTTTTGACTTCGTGTCTTATTTTTTTAATAATTGTCCAAAAAACAAAAGCCATCTACTATAAAATGGTAACTGCATCAAGAAAATAGTATAAATGATGTTACAATTTTAAAAAAATTTTTAAATTATAACACTTTTTTAATATTCTATATATGAGGTATTAAAAGAGATCAATATCTAGAAAATATAAAAAGATTTTATGATTCTAATTTAATTGAAGTATTATTTATTGATAATTATTAGTTTATTTTAGCATTTTGAAAGTTTCGGCATTTTTATCAAAATAAAATTGAAATTTTTGGCAAAAATATTGTTTTAAAATTTGAAAGTTTCGGCAAAAAATTGTATAATCAAAGAAAATGGAGGCTGAAAAGATGGCAGAAAGAATTTTTGAACGTAAAATATATCAAAAAATGTTAAAGTGGAAAAAAGATTCTAATGGAAAAACAGCTCTTCTTATTAAAGGGGCAAGACGTGTTGGAAAATCTACTATTGCTGAGGAGTTTGCTAAAAAAGAATATTCTAGCTATATATTAATCGATTTTTCTATAGCACCAAAAGAAGTCCATAATTTATTTAGTGATTTGTCTGATTTAAATTATTTGTTTTTACGTCTTCAACTTATTTATCATGTGAATTTAGAAAATAGAAAGTCAGTTATCATTTTTGATGAGGTTCAAAAAGAGCCGTTGGCTAGACAAGCAATAAAACATCTAGTAAAAGATGGAAGATATGATTATATTGAAACTGGCTCTTTATTATCTATAAAAAAGAATGTTGAAAATATTGTTATTCCAAGTGAAGAAACAAGAATTGAAATGGTACCTATGGATTATGAAGAATTCCGTTGGGCTTTAGGAGATAAAGCAACAATTCCTATGCTAAAAACTGCATTTGAAAATAAAATATCTTTAGGTGATGATGTTAATCGTAGAATGATGAGAGATTTTAGACTATATATGTTAGTTGGTGGAATGCCTCAAGCAGTAAATGAATATATTGATACAAACAATTTTAGTAAAGTTGATGAAATGAAACGTTCTATATTAGAGCTTTATCAAGACGATTTTAGAAAAATAGATTCAACAGGAAAAGCTTCACTAATGTTTTCAGCAATCCCGTCAGAATTAACTAAAAATGCATCTAGATATCAAGTATCTAGTGTAATACCAAATGAGAAACAAAATCGAGTACTTGGAATCATTGCTGATATGAAGGATTCATTAACTGTCAATTTAGCCTATCATGCAAATGATCCAAGTGCTGGAATATCTTTACATGAAGATATTTCTAAATATAAAATGTTTTTAGGTGATACAGGCTTATTTACTACACTTGCTTTTATGGATAAAGATTTTACTGAAAATATTATTTATGAAAAGCTTCTAAATGATAAGTTAGATACTGATTTAGGATATTTGTATGAAAATATAGTGGCTCAAATGCTTTATGCATCTGGAAATAAATTATTCTATTATACATTTCCTAAAAATAATTCAACTCACAATTATGAAATAGATTTCATAATCACAAAAAAGAATAAGGTATGTCCAATTGAAGTGAAATCTTCTGGATATAAAACTCATGCATCTATTGATGCTTTTTCCAATAAATTTTCAAGTAAAATAGGTCAAAAATATTTGATTTATACAAAAGATTTAAGAAAAGATGGAGATTTACTTTGTGTTCCTTTATATATGACAATGTTTTTATAAAATAATATAGATAATATGTATTTTTTGAGACATTAATTTGTCTCTTTTTGTGTTCTCCTAAGCTTTATATGTATTATAGAGCCTTAGACTCTGATAATAATTAATCATAAAATTATATGTTAAAAAATAAATATTCATTTGGCAAATTTAGTGAATTCTTGTCTTTTAACTAAGAAGACATAAAAAATATAGACACTAAAAAACAAAAATATAAAGCTAAATAATAATAGCTTTGGATATAAAAATTTGCATCAACTTTAAATATATCAGTTGAATCAGTAAGAAATGTACTAACTGAAAAAGAAGAAAATAATGTATATAGGTATTGTGAATAAAAATTAATATTAATACAAGAAAGAAAAAGAAAACATTTTGTAATAACTCTTATAAATACATTTTTACAATGAACAAAAAAATATATCTAAAAGTTAAATTACAATAAAATTAAAAACTATTATATTTCATTAATTATTGTTAAAAACATGTTAAACCAACAATTTATATCACAAGAATATACTATTAAATTGGAATTTTGACAATAAAAATTGATATATAATACAAGGAGAACAAGAAATGAATAAAGAATTAACATTTGCACAAAAGGTATTACAATATAATAAAACTCTTTCGTCTATTCAATTGAACTTACCGGATGGATTTAGAATTATTAATCCATTTACTGGTGATTCTAAAGATGTTGTACAAAACATAACAAAGGCATTTTATGAAAAATATTATAATGATAATAAAAGCAGATGTTTAATTTTGGAAAGTTCACCAGCACGACGTGGCACTGCAGTTACTGGTGTTCCTTTTGAAGATGCTTTTCATATTCAAAAAGAAACAGGAATTATGATTAATAATTTTTATGTAAATAAATCATCTTCTAATTTCTTATATGATGTTATAGAAAAATATGGTGGAGCAAAAACCTTTTATTCAAAATTTTTCTTAAACTTTGTTTTTCCGCTTGGTATAGTCAAAATAAACTCTAAAGGTAATGAAGTAAACTGCAATTTTTACGATAGTAAAAATCTTCAAAAGTATTTTCAAAATTTTATTATTGATTCTATCCGTACAATTATAAGTTTTGGAATTGATACCTCAGTTTGTTTTTGTATCGGTAGTGGGAAAAATTTTTCGATATTAAATGAACTAAATAAAATGTATAAATTTTTTGAAAAGATTATCCCACTAGAACATCCTAGATATATTATGCAATATAATTCAAAAAACAAGGAAACATTTATTAATAAGTACTTAGCAGCATTAAAAATTGTATAGTATAACAAAATAAACAATAATAAAAATAATAAAACCAATGTATTTCTCTGATATAAAGAATTTTAATATAGTCTGTACCAAATAAAAATAATTTTGAATAAAAAAGTATTATTAAATATAGACAATTTATATTAAAGTATCATAAAGTATCAAATATTTACATCATTTATATGGTATGTTTTATTTGAGAAGAAAGGTTGTTATTTTATAAAAGGAAAAATAATATGCTAAATGAAAAATTAAAAGAGTTAAGAGAAAATATTGGACTTTCTCAAGCTGATGTAGCTGATTTAATGTTTTGTTCAAGATCTCTAATTGCAAAATGGGAGCAAGGAAGAGCAAATCCAAGTGATAATGATTTAAAGTCTTTATCGGATATTTATAAATGTTCTTACGAGGAACTATTAAAAGAAACAAAAAATATTGACGTTAGTTCTTTTTCATTTACTATAAAATCACCATTTAAATATTATTCTAATTCATTTTCTTATCTATTCTTTCCATACATATTCTCTATGATATTAGTATTCTTACTATATGGTGCTATTGGCACTATCATTGGTATCTTATCTAGTCACGATGTTCATAATGATATGAAGTATTTTATTGCTATGTGGATTGCAATAATAGCTTTATCACCTCTTTTATTATTCGTTGCATATAAAACAAAGAAAAGAGCACAAGGTGGAGTTGGATTGCCATTAACTATACTAGGACATAAAGAATTAGAAACAGTTTCAATTAATCATAATGAAAAAACTATTTTTATAAATATTAAAAGAGAATTTAATGGAACAAGAAATTCTTATACAGAAATGAAAATAAATTTCGCTAAAGAAAAAAGAAAATATTTTATTGTCGGTGAATCGCGATTCCACTCAGCAATTTTACCTAAAGATAAAACACCTATTGAAATACAAGATATAATCAAAAAAATAAATATATAAACCATCTTTTATATATCAATAAGTAAAATTCCTGACTTTAGGATTTAACTATAAATATAGCATTAAATTCTAAAGATGAATTTGTTCTAATGTATAAGAAGAAAAAAATCTTTTATTCTAACTATTAATTTTTGTTTTTTTTGGATAACATAAAAATGTGATAACAAAAATTCGATAAATTGTCAAATTGATGGTAGTGGAATCGATGGAACTATTAGAGGTTTTGCGACTCAATTTGATATCGATATTTTCTTGGGGGTATGCTAATATGAGCAATGAATTTGTAACATTTGAAATAGATAAAATCGAAAGACGTAAACTTTCTTATGATAAATGTCGCTATAACTATACGTTTATAAGAGCAGCTTGTATTTCCGTTGCCATCGGATTCTTACTCAAGCTGATTGGGCTTATCGCCAAACCTCAAAACAATAATTTAAGACTATTTTGTGATTCTGCAATACTTCCATCAATTGTCATAGGTATCGTATTCCTTATTATTGCGACAGTAGGATTAGCATTGTCTTGGATTCCTAAAACTAATGAAAAAATTAGCATTCATTTTGATCAAAATACAAAAATAATAGAGATTTCAACAAGAAAAAGAAAAGCAAAAAAATTAAAGTACATTCAATTAATGTAATATATTTTGAAAATTTGATAATATTCCGTGGCCTTGTAACAAAGATAATGCTTCCTCTTTCATGTTTTAACTCAAATGAATTAATGTTATTTTTATCCAACACTAAAAAATAAAAGCTCTTTTTAAATTTAAAAGCTTTGAAAAATAAACAAAATGGCATCTAAAAAGGTGCCTCTTTTTTAATACCTAAATTTATTTAAATATCTATTATTTTAACAAGAAAATTATGCTGAACAATATCTGGACAAATGCAAATCTTTTAAAACAATAAAAATGTATAAAAAATATCAATTTATATAAATATTTCTTCTAAAGCTATAAAAAACAATTTAAATAAAATAGAAAAAATACTATCTAAGCTATTGTTATCTATATCTAACATTTTTGTTAAATTTTATGTTAGTTTACGCTAACATATTATCTTGTGAAGTAAAGGAGAAACAAAAATGAAATTAAATTTCAAAAAATTATTCGTTCTAATTTCGATATTATTCATGGCTTCCTGTAGCACTAACCCATCTAATTCATCCAGTAGTAATAATACTAAATTAGACTTACCTGAAATGCCTACTTTGGTCGACAATCGTGAAGAGAATGTTAAAATGAAGACCATTACAACATTGAATGGAGATGAAGTTACTTATAATGCTAATACCAGAAAAATTGTAGCATTAGGCTGTGCGGGAGATATTTTATCTTTAGGTTTAAGACCTTTAGCGGTCGATGGTAACGCTAATAGCAATGGCTATGAAGATTATTTCTATGGAGTAGAAAAGTTAAAAAATACTCAGCCATTTGATCCTGAAGAAGTTTTAAGCTATTATCCAGATTTGATTTTAACCTACGATACAATGGAGCAAAAAGATATTGCAAAATTGGAAAAAATTGCTCCAGTAATACCTATTTATTTCAGCACGTATGATTATAATTTAAGAATTTCTTACTTAGGCGATATCTTCGATATGCAAGAAAACAGCTCTTCTTTAATATCTTTTTGCAAAGATCTTGAAGAAAAAAGTTTAAAAAGCATTGAGAATTTAAAAATTAAAGATAAAACTGTTACTGTTTTCTCCTATATGAATGGAATATGTATTCCACCTGATTTCAATGGTGCTTTTGTTTTCAACCATATCTTATATGATATTTTAAATTTTGGAAAAAACGAAAAAGTAGAGCAATATTTAAATAACCAAGCTCAACCAGCTTATTCTCCTATCTCTAGTGAAAAATTGAGAGAATATGAAGGAGACTTCAATATCTATGCTTCGATGGATGAAACTGATACCAGTATTCCTGATGTTGTTAAAACCAATGAAGGTTGGAAAAGTCTTAAATGTGTCAAAGAAAATCATGTTGGCGTTATCAATATAATACTATTCTCTTTAAAAGATGTTTTATATATGGCTGATCAATATCAATCTATTTTTAATGCTATAGAACAAGCTTTATAGAATGAAGAAGATTAAATCAAGTACAAAATTTATAATTTTATTGGCAACTAGTATAGTGGGTTTATTAATAATGTTTTTCCTTTCTTTGTATTTTGGTGCTGAGAAAAACATTAATTTTGTCGATATTATAAATTCGTTATTTCGTTTCAACGATGAAATTTTTAATGAAGTAATAGTAAGAAATATTAGACTTCCACGTTTTATCGCTGATATTTTAGTCGGTGCAAGTCTAGCAATAGCTGGAGCTTTAATGCAAGGCACAACAAAAAACCCTATGGCTGATTCAGGAATTATGGGAATATCTTCTGGTTCAGTTTTTGGAGTAGTAATAATAATGACTTTCTTTCCAAATATTTCAAGATTAGGAAGAATTGGTATCTCTTGTTTGGGGGCAGCTATTGTAACTTTTCTGATATATGGAATTGCTATGATGAGCAAAAGAGGAATGACTCCAGATAGAATGGTTTTATCTGGCATGGCTATATCAACTTTGTTTTCCTCTGTAACAACAGCTTTAGTATTAAAACAAGGAACAAGTTCCGAAATGTTCAAATACATGTCTGGATCTAGTGCCAATACAATATGGTTAGATATAGAATTAGCTTTACCTTTCTTTCTTGTCTGCTTCATATTGGGAATAATAATCTCCAGGAATTTAACTATTCTTTCTCTTGGAGATGAGACAAGTACTGGACTTGGTGTCAATGGTAAAGTCATCAAATTGTTATCAACTATAATCGTTCTAGTTTTATCAGCCATAGCGGTTGTTATAATCGGCCCTGTATCTTATGTTGGATTAATGATTCCTCATATAGTTAGATATATAGTTGGTTCTGATTATCGTTTCGTCATTCCAAGCTGTGGACTTCTGGGAGCATTATTTGTAACTTTTGTAGATTTTTTAGCAAGAAACATAATGCCAGAAATTGAACTGCCTATTGGATTAATTATCACTTTGATCGGTGTTCCTTTCTTTATATTCGTCTCGAGAAAAAAAACTGCGGAGGATGCTTATTAAATATGAAAAAGTATCTTCTTAAATTTAAAAACTATAATTCCTTAAAAAAAGGAATTATCATCAATGTTTTCTTGTTTGCCCTTACTATTGTGGTTTTTTTTATAGGATGCAATGTCGGTCAATATAAAATTTCAGTTTTAAAAGTCTTCGAAACTTTATTTGGTGGCGGTGACAAATATTCAAAAATGACTTTATTTGAATTTCGTCTTCCAAGATTATGTTTAGCTCTTTTAGTAGGAATAGGTATGGGAGTAGCTGGTGTCAGCATGCAAAATCTTCTGCATAATGATCTCGCTAGTCCAGGAACATTAGGGGTTTCTGATGGAAGTGGTCTTTTTGTAACACTATATGTTGCCCTTTTTAAAACCAGTTCTTCTTCTGCAATATTGCTTCCTATATTAGCCTTAGCTGGAGGACTGCTATCTGCTGTTATTATATTTGCTTTATCGGTGAAAAGAAAAAGCAATATCAATCCAATAAGAATGATAATGACTGGTGTCAGCATGTCTGCAGCCTATGGAGCTATAGGGACTATTATGATGTACGCCCTCGATCAGTCTCAACTTGAATTTCTACAAAGATGGCAATCAGGCGAACTTTGGGGAACCGATTGGAGTTATATTTCAATATTAGCAATATGGCTATTGATATTCGGAAGTATTATCTACTATAAATCCAGAACTTTAAATGCCATAGATATGGGGTACGATATCGCCAAAGGAATTGGAATAAACGTAAAAAAAGAATTCATTATCATCGCTTTTTGTGCAGTTGCCATTTCCTCAGCTTCTGTTGCTTTTGGCGGGAATTTCTTTTTCCTCGGTCTTATTGGGCCACATATTGCAAGAAAAATGGTCGGAACAGATAATAGAGTTTTATTCCCAGCCAGCTCTTTAATCTCAGCTATTCTGATATTGATTTCCGATATGTTAGTTATGGGAGTAGATTTCCTCATAAACATTCCTACAGGAATTTTAGTATCGATTCTCTCCGTCCCTTATTTCATCTACTTATTGATTAAGGAAGGCTAAAATGGAAAATATTATTAAAACAAAAGATTTAAAAATTGGTTATGATGATGTAATAATCGTTCCTTCATTTAATTGTGAAATAAAAAAGCATTGTATAACATCGATTATCGGCCCGAATGGTTGCGGAAAATCTACCGTATTAAAAGCGATAGGAAGAATCATTCCCCATGCTAATGGAACAATTATAATCAACGATCAAGATATGGGGAAATTGAAAACTCTAGATATTGCCAAAATGATGGCAATATTGCCTCAATCACCAACTGCTCCTAGTTCCATCTCTGTCTTTGATTTAGTTAGCTATGGACGTTATCCTTATCAAAAAGGATTAGGAAGATTAAAAAAAGAAGATAAAGATATCATCGAGTGGGCATTAACTGTCACTCATATGCAAGAGTTTAAAAACAGAGCAATATGCAATCTTTCTGGCGGTCAAAGACAAAGAGTATGGATTGCAATGGCATTAGCACAACAGACCGATATTATTCTTCTAGATGAACCGACAACTTATTTAGATTTAAATCATCAATTAGAAGTTTTGGAATTGTTAAAAGAATTAAACCAAAAAAATAATACCACCATTGTTATGGTTTTACATGATTTGAATTTAGCCAGTAAATATTCGGATTTTTTACTAGCGATGAAAGATGGAAAAATTGAAAAATATGGTACTCCAAAAGAAGTATTTGATAAAGAAATGCTAGCCAATTGTTTTCAAATAGATGGTGAAATAATCATTGATAAAAATAGTGAAAAACCCTTATGTGTTTCCTATGAACTATTAAGAAAAAAAGGGAGTGAACATGATGAAGAATAAATTTATAGCAATTTTTACAATCGTTTTGCTTCTTTCTTCTTGCTCGAATTCCAAAGTCAAAGATCATATTGAATATGATCTTCCTGATGTCGAATACACCGAAAATATAGCATTAAAGAAATTACCTGAGGTCAAAAATATAGACTCAATGCAAGACCTATCAAATTTTATTGATTATGCTGTCTTTTATAACCAAAACGAAGACTTTGTTTATACAAACGTAACTGACGCATATAAAAAAGTATTGTTAGATGATTTAGATTATCAAATAAACTGGGCTGCTCAATATGCAACAATCGGTCATAATTTTGTTAAAAACTACGATGCTAGCAAACTTGACGAAAATTTAATTGGAATCAGCGGTTATATCTTCGATTATGGCTTTAAATACTATGAAGAAAAAGCAAATAATATTATTACCTTTGAATACTATCAAGATGTTCTAAGCAAAAACACTTATCAAAATAATGATATCAGTAACTTGCCTTTATATCAAAATAATGATGGTTTTGTTGAAGTCACTAATAGTGAGCAATTATTTTATGCCTGCATGAAAAATTATTTTCCTTATTGTAAAAAAGAAACAAAAGCTTATGAAATATTACAAAAAGCAACTGGAATTTTAAATCGCATAATCAAAAAAGACATGACTGAATTAGAAAAGTACATAGCGATTTATCACTATATTCTTTCTGAAACCACTTATGATTATTCTTCATTCAAACAAAAAGATAGCGTTCATCAAGATTATGCCTGTTATTTTTTAGAAGGCGTATTTGATCATCATACAGCTGTCTGTGATGGACTTACTAAAGCTCTTGTTTTGTTTTCTAGACTCGAAGGAATAGAAGCCTATCATATAGGAGCTCTATCTAATATCGGTGGTCATGCTTATTGCTATGTAAAGATAAATGATAATTATTATTTATCTTGTCCAACTTCCGGATCAAGTATAGAGACCAAAAACAATATCAAATACTATGTTCATAATAATTTGTATATGTTGACAAGCTACTATACAAGCTCTCCAAGCTGGGATTATTCTTCCGAAGCTTTTCCAAATATCAAGCAAGAAGTTTTAAAAAGTAATCCATTTCCTTATTACGATAATTATTACATAATCATTGATAACGAAAAATATTCTCTTCATATCGAAGATTTTGCAACAGGAAATAAGATATTAAACTTTGTTGAAAACGTTGCTAAGGAGAACAATTTATGCTTGCAAATAGAACTTCTTGGCTCTTATGAAATCATGTCCAATATTTGGCAAAATTATTCAGATAAAGATAATTTAAATTTTGTAAATAATGGAATTCTGAGTAAAGAAAAAGCTTATGCCTTTTTCTTCGATTTTAGAAAATGAAAAAAATAATATTATTTATAAGTTTATTGCTTCTTGTTTCCTGCAGCAATAATCCTTCTTCTACCTCTTCAAGCACAAATCCACTAAATAAGCTGTTTTTTGCCTCAGATTTAGAAGAAAAAGATTTACCTAAACCAAAAGAAAAAATTTCTTCCCTTGATGAAATGATCTATGCCTTAGATTATTTAGCTTTTTATCAAATAGACAAAAAAGTATCATTTTATATCGATAATAATTACTCAAAGACTTTCTATAACATCTATCAAGAATTTTCTAAAGCTCAAGAGCAAGTTCAAATCGCTGATGTTTATCCATCTTTTATCAACTATAGCTTATATGTCGATTATAAAGTCATTACTATCAATGTTGTTCCTCAACAAATTGCAACAAAGTCTAACAGAAAATTAGAAGCAAGTAAGATCTATGAGATAGATTACCAAAAAGAATCAAGCGACCATCAGATTCCTTTAGAAAAAAGCAATTTAAAAGAAATTGAAGTTGAAACAAGTCAACAATTATATTACGTTGTTGAAAATAAATATAAACCTATTTTAAAAAAGAATTCCATCGCTGAAAAAATATATTCCACAGCTAAAGATATCTTAAATTCGATTATAGATGACACTATGAACGAATACCAAAAAGCCAAACAAATATATAACTATATTTGCAGTGAAATAAGTTACGATTACATAACAAGTGGTGAATCTACCTACAATTTAAATGAAAATCAAGCTTACTTTTTAGAAGGTGTTTTCCTCAATCAAAATGCAGTTTGCGATGGAAAAAGCAAAGCATATTCTCTGCTTTGCAACATGGAAAATATCGACAATGTCCGCGTTACTGCCATAAACGATAAATACCAAGGTCATGCATATAATTACATTAAAATTTTTGATAAATGGTATTTATCTTGCACAACATTTGGAAGCCATAGGATGGAATTAAAAGAAAACGAATACTATATAGTTCCATCTTTAAATATGTTTTTGACAAATTATCAAACCCCATATGCTTCTAATTGGGGATATGATTCAAAGATGCACGAAGATATAAAAGAAAAAATCGAATCTCAATCCAACTTTGAATTATCCATTATCGATAACTTAAATAGTTTCAAAGAAATAATTGAAAGTTATCACTTAAATTCGCTTTTAAATATTGAAGTAGAGTTCCAATATTTTAAAGATATAAATTTATTTAAAGAAGATATTGAAAAAGAATATCCTTCATATGAAATAGTTTTATTGAAAAATTTACCATATGAAAATAATTATTACTCAATAATCTTTCTTTCTAACATTTAAGGAGGTTCAAAAAATGTTAAAAAATAAAGTAATAATTCCACTTACAGCTCTGATGATTCTCTCTATATGTTCAATAACTAGTTGTAACAATAATACTTCTTCCAGCTCTAGCAGTTCTTCTAACACTTCTTCCGTAGTAGAATTAAATTATTTGGCATTAACAAGAAGAATAGAATATGTTAAAAACAATTATTTGACAGAAGAAAAGAAAAGCTTATATACAGCAGAAAGTATTAAAATTCTTGAAAATGCTGTAAAAGAAGGGGAAAGTTTGGTCAACAATGCTAAAACTCAACAAGAAATCGATGATGCTGTTATAAAAATTAATAATGCTATCGACAATTTAATATCCAATATAAATCCAGACAAAACTTTAGATGAAATCGGAGAATTCTTAGATAATTGCAATGGAAACTATACATTAAAAGTTAATGACTATTACAAAAATAATAATGAAACTCCAATTTCCTATACTATAAAATCAACTGATAAAGCTATATATGACGTTGAAAAAAATGAAGGTTTCATTAAATTTGATGGCTATGTCCATAACTTTAATTATGTCGACAACAATTTTTCTCTCGGAAGAGTACATCTTGGTGAAAGTCAAAGCCCGGCTTTATATCTTACCGAAAATCGTTTGAGTGATGTTGTCAGCCAACTCGGTGTCAGTGAACCATTCACATCATTTGGCCTTTCAGTATATAGCGGATTTAAACAAGTTCCAGGACAAAAATACTATATTACCGACAGCACAACATATTTCGATTTGACATTGGATTTAATCAACAATAGATATCAATCCTACGATGGCTTTAATGGCCTTTTGCAAAGTATGACCTTAGAATTAACAAATGATAATGTTCTTTTTATGCGTCTATACGGAAATGATTTAACCGATTTAAAATTCGAATTAGAATTTTCTTCATTCAACACCACCTCTATTGATGGAGTAGATGAATATTTAGCAAATAATACCGAATATAACACTTCCTTCAGTCCGATGGATTTAGCTAAAGATATGGTAGAAAAATCAAAGACCAGCTGTGGTTTAAAATTCAATGTCTTTTCACACAAAGAAGGAAAATCAACTCAAAATCCAAATTATACAATTACCTATAAAAATACTGCTCAAAATGAATATTGGTTATCTTCATCTAATAATGGTATTATCAAAAGTGGATCTTCTTATAAAAACTTCAAATATGAAAATGATACTGCAACAATAAATGATGATGCTGCCTATGGAATTAAAGACATCGATATCATCAATAAACTACTTGTAAATTATAATGAGTTTACTTTATTAGATAAAACCGACGACTACTATTTCAACGTTGGTGAAAATCCTGAGATACAACAAATGCTTTACCGTTTCTTTGAACTCAGCAATTACCAAAATGTCGCCGATAGAAATTATTTCAACGATGAACCTTCAAAAATAAAAACTTCTGATATTCAAAAAGTATCATTAACAAAAAATGACGAAGGAAAATTAGTAATAAGTCTTTTCAGTGAATTATCAAGTGGAAAAGATGGCTTAATAATCCGTGCTGTTCTTGAAGATTATCAAAATGTCACCATCGATGGTCTTGAAGATTTAACTTCAGCAAATAAAAAACAATTGCAAGATTTCTATACTTCTATAAAAGATGCTGATCAAGAAAAATACACCGAAAAATCCTATCGTGCCTTTAAAGTAACTCTTGATAAAGCTCAAGAAATTCTAAATGATCAAACTAGCGATATCAACACTTATATTCAAATGCTTTCTGTTTTAAAGAATTCATATTCTGAATTAGAATTAAAAACATCTAGCTTTGATGAAGATGGTGAAAGTAAAATCAAAACATTTTTAAATGAAAATTCATCATACTCCACCTCTTATAAAATGGAAGTAACAAGCAACAATAAAACTTTAACCTATATTGCTAAGTACAACAAATATTTCTATTGCTTAGAAACTAAAACTGGTTATGTAATGATTGATAATTTCGTTCATAGTTTCCATGTTAAAAACGATAAAATCGTTATCGACAATCTCTATAGTAATGAATATGGCGCTCACGCAAATCAAATCGCTAGAGTTCAAAAATATTTTGGTAATTTCGAAAGTTTAGCTGGAATTGAAGATTGGGAAGAACTTAGTGGTTCATATATGACAAGATTAAGCAATTCCAATAAATACTTCACCACAAATGTCGACTACTTGAATTTTGTTCCAAATATCAATACCGATAATTTATGTGGCTTCTCCTTAGAATTGTTAGAAAATAATAATTTCGAACTCGAATTATATAATTCCACTTCTCTCAATATGAAGATTGATAATGCTAATAGTTATGAATTAGCTTCATTAAATAAGGGTAGTGTCAATACAACTGTTAAAATTACAAATCTAAAAAATGCAACAGATGATCTTTTAGAAGCATTCATCAATAGCAACGATGCTGTTTTTACCAAAGATGAAATATTGAATAAATTAAAAGATTTCCCACAAACCTATGTCATTAAAAATGATGATGGCGATATAGCCTTAGTAAGTGACAGATATTATTTAGACTTAGAAACAAATCAATTCTATGCTGTAATAGAAGGTAAAGTTAATAAATATCAATTCAATCCTAATTTTATTGCCGATGGAACAGATCCATATAAACTTCTTGAAGCGGGCATTAAAGTAAATGGTGTTGAAGCTACTTCCATCGCTCAAATTACTGGCACTTTAAATGGATTGAAATCCTTAACTGAAAATGACATTACACTTCCTATCGATGAAGATACAAATTTGAACACAAAGCGTTATTATTATGAACTTAATAGTGAAAAAACAGGTGACATCGTTAAAATTTTAGATATAGACAGCGATTCATTAGGTTCTTTATGCGTATCTTATAATAGCAAAGGCGAAATCGTCATTGTCAACTATGAATCCGACTACTACATTGAATCTTATTACACTCTATCAACTGAATATGATGAAATGACAGATATAATGTTAAATAATATCATTTCCATGTTAAACAACGAATTCTAAAATTAAAAATTTAATATAGGAGTAGTAGTAGTTATTGACTGCTCCTATATTTTCAAGTATAAAAAAAGTATGAAAAAAATAGCAATTTACGGAAAAGGTGGAATAGGAAAATCAACAACAGTTTCAAATCTTGCCTACAGTTTATCAAGTCTTGGAAAAGTAGTTTTTCAAATTGGGTGTGATCCTAAAGCTGATTCAACCATCGCTCATAATTATGGTGATAGAATACCATCAGTTTTAGATTGCTTAAGAAATAATAAAACCGAAGAAAAAGACTTTCTTTTTAAAGCTCACGACAACGTTTACTGCATTGAATCTGGCGGTCCAATTCCTGGAAATGGATGCGCTGGAAGAGGAATTATTACCGCCTTCGAAAAAATAAAAGAATTAGATTTATTTAATAAATATCACCCCGATTATGTTTTATATGATGTACTTGGAGATGTTGTGTGCGGCGGTTTTGCAATGCCGATAAGAAATGGATATGCCGATGATTTATATATTGTCACTTCAGGTGAAATGATGTCCTTATATGCTGCTGATAACATATTAAGAGCAGTAAGATATCAAGTAAGACCTGGATACGCTAAATTCAAAGGACTTATCATCAATAAGAAAAACATCGAAAACGAAGACCAGATAGTTGAAAAAGCAGCCAAAGAAATGGATGCCAACATCTTTTATACCATCGAAAGAGATAAAAAAATACAAGAAGCTGAAAAATTAAAAATGACAGTTTGTGAAGCTTTTAAAGATTCTAAAATATCTCATGATTATCTGATGTTAGCAAAAAAAATAATTGAAAATGAATGAAATCAAAAATATATCTTATAATGTTAAAAATCTAAATCATTGCCCACTTGATTACATCTTAGAAGAAGTATATAAACTAGGAAAAATCAATATTTTAACGATAGGAACGGGGGAATGCGCTTATTTTACAAGCAAACAAAATTTTTCTGATAAGCAATTAAATTATTCTTATATATTAGAAGATAAAGAAATAGTATTCGGCGATTTTTCATCATTAGAAGACGCCTTCTCTTTATTAAATAACTCAGAATATAAAACCATCGTCGTCATAACCTGTATTCCCGCAATTATGAATTTAAATTTAGATTATCTTATTGACCAATATCCTAAATTACTTCTTTTTAGTGCTCCATGTTTCAAAGAAAAAAACATTCAAAAAATACTGAGCGATTTTTACTATGTATTTTTTTCAAAAATAAATTTAACAATAAAAGAAAAAACAGAAAAACTAAATTACGATGAATATTCCTATGATTTATTCATCGATAAAATCTCCAGTTCAACTTTAATCATTGAAAATCCTGTCTATCTAAAACTTGCAAAATTTTTATCAGAAAAATATAAAATTAAAATTATCTATAATACTAAAATCAACAACTTAAACTTTTATAAAGAAAATCATAGTTTATTAGATATATCTCAAAAAGATATAGAAGAAATTGAAGCTAAATTAAAAAAGATAAATAAAAAAGAGACTTATAATGTCTTAACAAATTATCCATCTTTAAAAGAATTTGTAAATCAATATGAAATAAATATCAACTTAGTAGATGAAAAAACAAACGATACTATAGTAGTAAATGAAGCCAAACCTTTCGACGCTTTAATAAAATTTATAAGGAGCGCTTATGCCTTTAAATAAATACGGAACTTTTCCAAACGGAAGAATAAATATCTTTAACCATTATATCTTATTTGACGATGTCGCAATATTAGACTTTTCTACCTTTGGACACGGAGTTTATGATTATGGAAACTTATCTCGTTTATTTTATCAAAGAATCGATAAGTCTTGTTATAATGCAAATCTGAATGAAATCGATTTATCTTTAGGTCAAACTGAAAAGGCTTTTTCGGCTTGTGAAGAAATAATTAAAGATAAAAATATCAAACATATTTTCATCATGCCATCAGCATTAAGCGCAACATTAGGATTAGATTTAAATGCCTTATGCTACGATATCAAAGAAAAATATAACATTGAGGCTTCAACTATATTTTTAAATTTAAACGATGATTTTTATCAAGCAGAGACATATTTTTACAATAATTTATATCGATATATAAAATTAGAAAGCAGTGAAAAATATAACTTACTCGGTGATGAAGTAACAAATTCAAATATTCTAAAGCATCAAAAAATAAAAAAAATAATCAAAGAAAAAAGTAATTTAGATTGCCAATTCGATTCACTGGATTTTAATAATTTAACAGATCTTCACCTTTCTAATAGATTAAATATAATCACTTCTAAATCAGCCTTAGAACTAGCTAAAAAAATGAATATTCCCTATATATTCTTAAATTCATTGGATGAAAAAAATGATGAATTATTTTTTGAAAAATTAAATATTAATATAACTAAGAAAGAAAAATTAGATTACATTTATTTTCAATTTCAAAACATAATCAAAATGACACAAAAAAGAATTATCTGCTACTTAAATCTCGATCATTTAGATATGTTAAAAAATCTTTTTTCAAATTTAAATGTTCCTTTAGAATTAATTGCTACTCATAAAAACAATGAATACAAATATATGAATATGGATGATTTTATCGATAAATATAGGAACGAAAATGCTATTTATATCTCCAATGAAAGAGTGCAAAAACATTTATCTAATTGCATAGATTTTGAATACATCGGTTTAGACTACAAATTACTAACTCCCTTTGAAGACACCTATATTTTCTATGATAGCGGATTAAAGCTTTTAGAAAAAATTATATCTTTAATAGTATATTAATTAAATAAAACAGTATTTGCAACTTTTAAAAATATATAGAAGTTGCTTTTTATTATTTAAATTTAAAGCCGAATAAAATATAATATTTGTGTAAGTTAAATCTAACAATTTAAACAAAAATATATCTGAATGTGAAATATGAAAAACAAAGATTTAAAATTTGATAAAAGCTGTCATGTTCTATATTCTAAAGCTTGTGAGAAAGAAATAAAAAAGAAAATAGCTTTGCATTATCCAAAATCTGAACAAGAAAATGTTTGGACAAGAGTTCAACTTCAATATGTTGAATATTTAAAAGATTGGAGAAAAGATTTAGGCGGAAAAAAGAATTTTCATAACGGCAAAGGTGGCACTTATGATTGCATTGCTATTATGACTTATTATGCGGTCTGTAAAGATGTTACAAGTTTCCGTGAAATTGAAGAGAATTTAATTCTACCTTCTTTTAAAAAATTAAAATTTTTCGATTGCAATAAACCATTTTGGAAAAAGCTAATGCATAAAGCTTTCACTTCAGCAAAAACAAAATGCGATAAATGGCATGACTATGAAATGAATGTTGCACCTTTTTCCAAAGATGGTCCAATTTATTATGAATTCACTGCTTGTCCAGTTGCCCAATTTGCTAAACAGTTTGGTCTAGAAGAAATAATGCCAGCTATTTGCAATGTTGATTATATTTCTATGGAATGCATTCATGCAAAACTAATAAGAACATCTACTTGCGTCAACGAAAATAAATGTGACTATACTATTTACGGAGACAAAGATAAATTTATTCTTGATCATCCAGAATATAAAGATGAACAAGGATTTAGAAGAAATAAATAATTTTTATTTATTTTATACTTTGTATTATTTTTTATTCTTTTATTTTTGCTACAATAAATTCCTAGGAACAATTGCAAAAAATGATAATTAATACAGGTCAAAGAACTGACATTCCAGCTTTCTATTCTAAATGGTTTATCAATCGAATCAAGGAAGGTTATGTCCTTGTTAGGAATCCATATTATCCAAAACTAGTAACAAAATTTATTCTGGTTCCTAAAGTTGTCGATGTAATTGGTTTCTGCACTAAAAACCCTCATCCGATGCTTGAATATCTTGATGATTTATCAGATTTTCGTCAATTTTGGTATATTTCAATCACGGCTTTTGGTAAGGACCTTGAACCTAATGTTCCTCATGTAGATAAAGTTATTGAAGATTTTAAATATCTTTCTAAAAAACTAGGTAAAAATGCAATCAATTGGCGTTATACTCCTATTATCATCAATGAAAAATATCCAGTTGAAAGACATATTAGAGCTTTTGAATACATAGCTTCTCATCTTGTCGGCTATACTTCATTAGCTGTTTTCGGTTTTGTCGATATTTATGAAAAATTAAAATTAAATCATCCTGAAATCCTCGATACATCTGATGAAAATAAAATATATTTAGCCCGAGAATTTTCAAAAATTGCCCAAAAATATAATATGAATCTTCGTCTATGTTCAAAAGAAAAATGGTTAAGAAATTTTGGAATAGATGTTGATGGATGTATGCGTTTAGAAGATTATGAAAACGCTATTGGTTTAAATTTAAAACCGAACAAAAAAATGCAAGCAAGAAAAAATTATTGCTCTTGTTTTTTGTCTAATGATATCGGCGCTTATAATTCCTGTTTACATTTTTGTAAATATTGCTATGCAAATGGAAATGCTCAATTTGTAAAAAATAATTTTTTAAAACATGATGATAATTCTCCTTTCATCATAGGTACTTTTTCTAAAGATGATATCATCAAAGAAGCAAAGCAAGAATCTTGGATAATAAAATAAATTTTTTAGATAATTAGTTGACATGTCAACTAATTGAAATATAATATCCTTGAAGTGAGGAGAAATATGGACATTAGAAATTTAACAAAAATCGTTAGAAATATGATGCTATATAAAAATAGTGCTGATAAAAATTTATTAGCGTTAAACGAGAACGAATTTGAAATGCTCCGTTATATCACCAAAAGAGAATATCGAAGCTTAAAAGAAATCACTGATTATCTCAATGTTGATAAAAGCTTAGTTACTAGAATGTGTAAAAAACTATTAAAACTTGATTATATAACTATTGAAGATGACCCTTCTGATTCTAGAAAAAAACTTCTTAAAGCGACCAAAAAAGCCTTTGAAATTAAAAACGATATGTTTGATAGAGAATATGAATTTTACAATTCTTGCTTAAATGTTTTAACTCCAGAAGAAAAAGAAAATTTTTCACATTTAATTGACAAAGTTTATATTGAATCAAAACGTTTGAGAAAAAATAAATTCCAAGGTGTTGAAAATGAAAAATCTAAAATACGATAAAATAAGAACATATTTCTGGTTGAATAAAAAATCTTTTATTCTCGCAACTATTACAGGTATTTTATTTAATACGTTAACAGTACTTGTTCCACTCATACAAGGGTATCTTTTAGACTTATACAAAGCTCAAAATGATACTACTTATATTATTCTTTTTGCTTTAGGATTCTTTCTTTTTGTCATTTTTGTTCAAGCTAATAGATTTTGCAAAAGATACTTTGTCAGAGATTTTGCAAATAGAATGGTTTTACAAATGCGCACCGTGTCTTTTGATAATCTTTTAAAATGCGACATCGACGAATTTAATAAGACATCTAAAGGCGATATAATGAATAAAAATTTAACTGACATCAAAGATAGCGCTGAAGGAGTTAGAAAAGTATTAACTGAAATATACGATAGCGTTATTTTAATGACAGGTTACTTTATTTCTATGATGATTTTAGATTATAAAACCACTCTTATCGTCGAGGCTTTTATCATCTTATCGATAACAATATCAAATACATTAAAAAAATTGATTTACAAATCAACAAGTGAATATAAAAAGACTTTTTCTAAATCAAAAGATTTAACTTTAAACGCTTTAAAAAACGAAGTTTATTATCGAGGAAATGGAGTATCTTCCAATTATTATAAAGAATATGAAAATATGCAAAATGAGCTTGAAAAGAAATCCATCAAATCGATGATATTCAAAGGAACATTAGAGCCTATTTATCAAGCTATCGCTTTAATCGGTCTATTTTTCGTGGTCTATTTTTCCGGACAAAAAGTTATTAATAATATTTGGTTAATCGGAACTTTTTATTCTTATTTATCGACATATATGTTAGTAAGCACCAAAGCCTCAAAAGTTGGTAAAGTTTTCAATGCTGCAACAACATTAAAAGTATCTTGGAAAAGATGTTCACCATATTTAAAATCTTCTCCTATCCAAAAAGATATTGAAATATCGAAAGAAAATTCTTCTATTGAAGTCAAAGATTTAACTTTCGGTTTTGATAAAAATTTTGTTCTTCATAATATTTCTTTCTCTTTAGATAAAGGAAATTCACTTGCTATATGCGGTATGATTCATAGTGGAAAATCAACTCTTGGAGCAGCTTTAACTGGTCTTTATAACTATGAAGGCAGTGTTAAGTTATATGGAGTGGAATTAAAAAATGTCAGAAATGAATTAGGTGAAAATTTTATTTCCTATTTACCTAGCCAAGCAGAAATTTTTAATGACACTTTAAAATATAACATTTCTTTTAATAAAGAAGATGATATAGAAAAAGATTTAAAAATTGTCTGTCTTGATCAAGAAGTTTCACTTTTCCCACAAAAAGAAAATGAGATATTATCACATTCTCTCATCAACTTATCTGGTGGTCAGCAAAAAAGACTATTGATAGCAAGATGTATTCATAACAATCCAAAATTAATTATTATGGATGATCCTTTCAATGCAATAGATATCAAAATGAGTGAAGATATTACTGATAACATCTTAAATTCATGTAGAAATTCTATTTTGATTCTCATCAACAATCAAAAAGAGATTCTTCAAAAAACGAATTACATTTTATTTTTAAAAAACGATTCCTATATATTTGGAACATATGAAGAATTATCCAAAGATCCACAATTTATAAAAATGATTGGAGGAGATTTAAAATGAGTGTAATAAAATGCATTTTCAACTATTTTAAAAAACACAGAATTATTTTTGTCTTCACCTTATTAGTTATTATTTCTGTAACTTTTCTTTCTCTTGTTCCGCCACAATTATTGAAAATAATCGTCGATGATTTATCATCTTCGAACAATATTTCTCATCTATGGATTTACGCCTTATTATACATGTTGATATTTATAGCCATCGGTATTATAAATTTTTTAAAGGAGATATTGCTTGTCATCATTTCTCAAGGCGTCGGAAAAAGAATCAGACTAGAAATGCTCACCAAAGTAAACAGATTATCATATAAAAATTTTGCTGAATATGATTATGGAACCTTAGAAGCATATTTTTCTAACGATGTCGAAGAAATAAATACATTGATAACTTCCGGTGTAATATCAATGATTATCGACTCTTTTAAAATTATCGGTATCATCATATCTATATTCATATTCTCTTATTTATTTGGTCTTATTACTTTAGCTATAATTCCTTTTTTAATTCTTTTTGTCATGTGGATCAGAAAAAGAATGTATAAAGCTCAAAAAACCAATAGATCATTAGAAGGAAAAGTTAATAACTTAGTTCTTGAAAACCTTGATAACATCAATACTATCAAAACATTTCGTATCTACAATGAAGTAAAAGAAAAATATGATAATATTTTAAAAAATCATTTTAAAACAAATCAAAAATCCAATATCTATGATGCCTTATTTTCACCAGTAATGCAGATATTAAAAACATTATTGATCGTTCTTATAATAGTTATTTCAACTACAAACAATTCTGTTTTCGGCTTAAGTATCGGAACATTAGCTAGCTCTATCGATCTCATAACCAATTTGTTTTCACCGATTGAAAATCTTGGCATGGAACTGCAAACAATTCAAAAATCTTTTGCCGCAATCAATAGAATCAATGAATTCTTTAAATTAGAAGAAGATGAAAAAAAAGATCAAGACTGCAATATTGATAAAAAAATAGTACTTGAATTTAAAGATGTTACTTTCTCCTATGATGGAAAAGAAAATGTAATTGAAAATTTCAATTTAAAGTTAGAAAACAATATGCGCCTAACATTAAAAGGGAAAAGTGGAAGTGGAAAATCCACTCTATTTAAATTAGCTTATGGGTTAATAAAACCAACAAAAGGACAAGTTACAATAAATGGTGTTGAAACCTATCGTCTTTCAGAAACTGCAAAAAGAAAAATATTTGGAATAGTTTATCAAGATTACTATTTTTCAGGCGGAACAATAAAAGAAGAAGTAACTTTATTAAACCCAGAAATATCTGATGAACAAGTTTATAAAATTTTAAAACTTGTTGAACTCGATAGAATAAAAGATATCAACGTTCCATTAAAAATCAACGATTATTCTACCGGAGAACTTTCATTATTCAATATAGCTAGAGCAATAATTATGAATAGTAAAATATTATTTTTGGATGAAATGAACGCTAAAATTGATCAAGTAACTGCACAGAAAATAATCAATGTAATAAATAATGTCGCTAAGGACAAAATAATTTTGTCAATCAATCACTATGGTCACCTTTTAGAAAAAAGTGATATCTTAAATTTGGAGAAAGAAAATACAAATGAATAATTTTATCATAGCCACTCAATTATCACTTGATCATGATATAGCCAGTTTCATGAACAAATTATTAAATAACTTCGGGAGTTTTTTAACACCTATTTTAAAATTCATAACAATACTAGGTAATTTCGGTACAATTTTTATAATTTTATCATTATTGTTTTTATTGTTTACTAAAACGAGAAAAGCAGGCATTATCGCTTTAATAGCACTTTTAATTGGAGTAATAACCGTTTCGATTACAAAAATAGCTGTGTCAAGAGATCGTCCGTTTTTTGATACAAATAGCGATTTTTATTCATGGTGGCTTCAGGCTGGTGCAGTAAAAGAATCTAGCTATTCATTTCCATCTGGACACACCACCGCTGCTACCGAATTCGGCGTCGCTTTATTTATATCCAAAAATAAAAAATACTCTTGGCTCTTTTTATTCATTCCACTAATCATGGGATTTACAAGAATATATTTTATAGTTCATTATTTTACCGATGTTTGCGGAGGTCTTATCATTGGCACAATAAGCGCCACAATTTCTTATTTCATTGCTAAAAATCTTCTGAAAATAAAATTATTAAACAAAGCCTATTATTTACCAAGTATCATCGATATCTTTTCCAAAAAAGAAAAAGAACAAATTTAGTTTTCAAATAATTCCTGTACTTTATAATTATTCTTTTTATAAACAATATAAAAATTAAGTTTAGCATCCTCATCTAAAATAGGAATGTTAATTCTATTAGCAGTTGATTTAAATTTGCTAGAAATATCCGTTACAAAAGCAGGAATACTAGAATAAGCAGTTAATTCTTCTAAATCATTTTTGTCTGCATTTTTTATATAATGAGCCTTAAATAAGTTTTTTTCTAAAATGCTATTCCACACTCCAACATAGGAAAATAAAAGGAAAGACTGTCCATCGATATCCTTCCAATATACGCCATTTTTCATTCCAGATAAAAAATGAGTCGGAGGAATAGAAATATATAGATGTTCTTGAAATATTTTTCGACAAACAAAACCATCATTCTTAATTTCTTTATTGATGAATATAACATCATACTTATCATTTGCTATATCTTTTATAAGATTATCTTCTTCATCTAAAATAGTTGAGATTTCCACTTTAATGATTTTATTCATAAAAATATCAGAATACTTATAGAAAATACCTGGTGCAGTATATCCTATCGAGATTTTATTTCGTTTTTCTTTTATTTCTTGAGCTTTTTTAACTAATATTCTATCGCTATTTATCACTTCATTTATAAATGGCAAAAGTTTCAATCCATCTTCATTTAAAGATAATTTATTCTTCTTTCTATCAAAAATCTTTAAACCAATTTCATCTTCAAGTGACTTCATAGCTTTGGAAAGCGAAGGCTCTGATAAATGTAAAACTTCACTAGCCTTTAATAAAGAACCTTCCTTATAAAATACGATTAAATATTCTAATAATTTGTTGTCTATCATAACATTTCACTATTCAAAATAATTATAGTACATTTCAAAAATTGAATAAACACTAAAACACATAAAATGCTAAATTATTTTTAGAGGTAAAAAATGAAGACTTTAATAGTTTACTTTAGTTGGTCAAACAACACTAAAAATTTAGTAGAAGAAATAAATAAAAAATTACATTATGATGTTATTAGAATTGAAAAAGAACATCCATATTCTTCAGATTACAATCAATGCGCTTATGTTGAAGCAAAAGAAGAAGTAGAAAAACATATTCATCCACAAATAAAAGAATTAAAAGTAGATGTAAATAACTATGATAGAATTCTATTATTCTTTCCAATATGGTGGTACACATTTCCAATGCCTGTTGGAACATTTATTGAACAGATAAAAAATTATCAAGGACAAGTAGCTCTTTTTGAAAATAGTTATACTAATGATGTTCAATATGTAAAAAATTCTATTGAAGATTTTAAAAGTATTGCCCCTTCTATAAAAGTAGAAAACGGATTATTCAATAAAACAGTTGAAGATCATATTAAATTCATAACAGACAAAAAATATTAATTAAAAGTCAATAAATTATAAGAAAGGAGAATTTATGAACACTTTTAAATTAAATAATGGATTAGAAATCCCAGTAACTGGATTTGGTGTTTATCAAATCAGCAAAGAAGATTGTAAAGAAAGCGTCCTCAGCGCTTTAAAAGCCGGCTATCGCCATATTGATACCGCTCAAGCGTATTTCAATGAAGAACAAGTCGGCGAAGCCATTAAAGCAAGCGGATTAAAAAGAGAAGAAATCTTTGTTACAACAAAAATATGGATCGATAACTACGGCGAAGGAAAAACTTATGTTTCAGTTATTGAATCATTAAGAAAATTACAACTCGACTATGTAGATTTAATCTTGCTTCACCAACCTATAGGCGATTATTATAGCGCTTACCGCGATTTAGAAAAATTATATAAAGAAGGAAAAGTAAAATCCATCGGCGTCTCTAATTTCTATCCAGATAGACTAGTAGATATATGCTTATTTTCCGAAATTAAACCAATGGTAAATCAAATTGAAATCAATGTTTTCAACCAACAAAACGAAGCAAAAAAATGGGCTGATAAATATGGAGTAGTTCTTGAAGCTTGGGCACCTTTTGCCGAAGGTCGCAACAACATGTTCAAAAATGAGACATTGACTCAAATTGCTAATAAACACAATAAAACAGTTGCTCAAGTTATCTTAAGATGGCTTTTACAAAGAGAGATAGTTTCCCTTGCAAAATCAGTCCACGAAAATAGAATTAAAGAAAACTATGATATTTTTTCCTTTTCTCTCGATGAAGAAGATATGAATTTAATTGCAACTTTAGACAAGCAAACTTCTTCTTTCTTCTCTCACCAAGATCCAAAAATGATTGAATGGTTTGGTGATTTAATAATTCAAAGACGAGGAAAATAACCAAAATGAAATATGCAAAATTAGGAAATACTGATATAGAAGTATCAAAGATTTGCATCGGAGGAATGTCTTTTGGTGAAGCTTCAAAAAATTTTCACGAATGGACTTTAAATCAAGAAGAAAGCACAAAAATGATTAAAGAAGCCTATGATCTAGGCGTCAATTTCATCGATACTGCCAATTGCTATTCCTTTGGAACAAGCGAGCAATATATTGGAAAAGCCTTAAAAGAATTGCAGATACATCGAGATAAAATAGTCATCGCTTCAAAAGTATATTTCAATGAAGGAAAGTTATCAAAGCAAGCAATAAAAAGAGAAATTGAAAAAACTTTAACTAACCTTCAAACAACTTATCTTGATCTTTATCAAATTCATCGCTTTGATTACGACACTCCAATTTTAGAAGTTATGGAAGCTTTAAACGATTTAGTAAAAGAAGGAAAAGTCAGAGCAATCGGTGCTTCAGCAATGTATGGATACCAATTTCATAACATGCAAGTAATAGCGGAGAAATATGGTTTAACTTTATTTTCAACAATGCAGAATCATTATAATTTACTCTATCGTGAAGACGAAAGAGAAATGATTCCAATCTGTAAGCAATATAATGTCTCTTTAATTCCATATTCACCTTTAACAGGAGGTCATCTAACTCATACCGGTTGGTCAAGTTCTTCTTTGCGCAGTCAAAAAGATAACACCTTAAGAAAAAAATACGATAGAGATAAAGACAATGATCTTTTAATAATAGAACGTGTAAATGAATTAGCAAAAAAATATCATGTCTCTATGGCACAAATAAGTCTAGCTTGGCTATTCAAAAAAGGCATTACATCAGCAATAGTTGGAGCGACAAAATTAAATCATTTTGTCGATGCAACAAAAGCGGTAGATTTAAATATCTCTGACGAAGATGTAGCTTTTTTAGAAGAACTTTATATCCATAAACCTATTGTAGGTGCTCTTCCAGAAGGAAAATAAACACTATAAATCTTCTTATGAATAAAATAGGAAGATTTTTTGTTTGCTTTTATTTTCAAAAATATATTAGTTATTTTTTACCTTTCTTTTTTAAAAACAAATAGATACAATATGCCTTGAGGAAAATATGAAGATTATAATAATTAGACATGGCGATCCCGATTATGAACACGATTCTTTAACTTCTGTAGGTGAAAATGAAGCTCAAGCTTTAGCAGAATTTTTAAAAGATATGAAAGTTGACGCCATTTTTTGTTCACCTTTAGGAAGAGCAAGAAGAACTTCATCTTATATCGAAAAAGCTTTAAATATCAAAGCTGAAATTTTGCCATGGCTAAAAGAATTCGATGGAAAAATGAATATCGAAAATAACAAAAGCCATATCTTCTGGGATGTTTTACCTCAAACACTGAGTGAAAATAAATTTCTATATAATCCTCAAACTTGGAGAGATTCTTCTTTTTTTAATGAAAAAGAATTAAGAAAATATGATGAAGTATGTTCTTCTTTTGATTCGCTATTAGAAAAATTCGGTTATGAAAGAGAAAAAAATTATTATAAAGTTCTAGATAGCAATAGAAAAACATTAGTTTTTGTTTGTCATTTCGGCTTAGAATCTATGATTCTTTCCCATCTTTTTAACACTTCGCCTTTTTCATTAAGTCAACATTTCATTGCTGCGCCAACTTCAATGACTACCTTATATACTGAGGAAAGAAGAAAAGGTGTTGCTCAATTCCGCTGCAGTGAATATGGAAGTGTAGCTCATCTTTATATAAAACATAAGAAGCCTTCTTTTTCTGGTCGCTTTTGTGAAACTTATGATTCTAAAGAAAGGCATGATTGATTTTTCTATGAAAAAAATAGATTTAGGAAAAGCCCCAGTTGTCTCAACATTATTTAAATTAGCAATTCCTAGTATGATTGCTCAAATTGTAAATATGCTCTACAATTTCATCGATCGTATTTTTGTTTCTGGTATTGAATCTATTGGCACCGATGCTTTGGCAAGTCTTGGTGTCTGTTTTCCAATAACATTAATTCTATCTTCTTTTGCCGCTTTAATTGGACTTGGCGGAGCACCTTTAAGTTCAATAAAGCTTGGTGAAGGGAATAAAAAGGATGCAGAAAGACTTTTCAATCAAGCTTTTTCTACGCTTTTTTGCATAGGGATAATATTATCAATTTTAGTTTTTATTTTTGCCGAACCAATTTTATTATTATTCGGTTGTCCAGATAGCTGTCTTCCTTATGCTTTACCTTATTTAAAAATATATACTCTTGGTACCATTTTTAATCTTATTGCTTTAGGTCTTAATCCTTTTATAAATGTTCAAGGATATGCTATATCTTCCATGTGTTCAACTTTAATTGGAGCTTTATTAAATATAATTTTAGACCCGATATTTATCTACGTTTTAAATCTTGGAATCAATGGTGCTGCTTTGGCGACTATCATTTCTCAAATTGCTTCTTTCATTTATGTTTTTTCTTTCTTTTTCAGAAAGAAATCATCTTTTAAATTCAATATAAAAAGTTTTGTTCCAACCAAATTAATTCTTTCTGTTTTTGTTTTAGGGCTTTCTCCTTTCATCATGCAGCTTACAGAAAGTGCAATTCAAATTGTTTTTAGTATCTGCTTAAAAAAGGCTACAAATGGAAATAGTGACTATACTGCAGCTATGACTATTCTTTTAAGTGCTTTACAACTTATCAGTTTTCCACTTAATGGCTTTTCTAATGGTGCTGGTCCATTAGTAAGTTATAACTATGGAGCTAGAAACGAGGAAAGAGTAAAAAAGTCAATTAAAGTAATAACAATATTCGCTTTAATTTATACTTCTATTTTCTATTCAATTTCCATGATATATCCTCAGACTTATGCTTTAATTTTTTCCGCAAGCGAAAATGTTATAGAAATTGTTGCTAAATATGGAAGAATATTTTTGATGGGCACAATAATGTTTTTTGCTCAAATGGCATTACAAAATACTTTTGTAGCTTTAGGACAAGCCAAAATTTCCATCTTCTTAGCCTGCTTAAGAAAAGTAATTTTACTAATTCCACTATGCATTATTCTCTCTAATTTTTTAGGTGCTCAAGGAGTATTTTTAAGCGAAGGAATAAGCGATATCACCGCTGGAATTATAACCTATACAACTTTTGCTTTATATTCTCCGCATGTAATTAAAAAGCGTTGCCAAGAAAAAAATACAATTGCCCTATAAAAAATAAAAAAACAATTTCTTTTAATTTTTCAGTCATACACCTATAAGTGGCGTCACTTTACTTTAATTTTAATTTATGTTAAAATTTGGTGCATCTTGTAGAAGGAGGCATTCTTTTAATATGGTTAAAGATAAATCACCAAAAAAATCAACTTTGGAAAAAATCGCAGCTATTGTTGGAAACACTGTTGAAGAAGTTTATGGTGTTACAGGCCTATCTTCTTACAGAACGATACTTGACGAAATTCAAACTCTATTAAAAAAGGAAAACTTTCGCGATGGAGTAAAAGTAATCAAAGTTTCCGATACTAATTATGAAGTTACAGTTTTTTGCTTGCTAGCTTTTGGCGTAAAAGTTAATGAAGTTATCGCTGAGCTTCAAGAACAAATTAAATACGCCGTCGAAAAGAAACTAAAGATTTCCGTTACCAAGGTTAACGTTTTCGTCCGTGGTATAAAATAAATAGAAAGAGAAGATTATAATGACAAAAATTGATGGTATACTTCTTAAGCAAATGATCATTTCAGGAGCTAATAATCTATATAATAATTATCCTGAAGTCGATGCGCTTAACGTTTTCCCAGTACCTGATGGTGATACTGGCACTAACATGAATTTAACTATTTCTTCTGGAGCTAAAGAAATCGCAACAAGAAATGATGCTTCTGTCTATGATGTTGCTAAAGCTTTTTCCCGTGGTTTATTGATGGGAGCTAGAGGAAACTCTGGTGTTATCCTTTCACAAATTTTCAGAGGTTTTGCCCAAGGTCTCAAAGGAAAAATAGAAGCTACAGCTCAAGATATTTCCGACGC